>JADNEJ010000532.1 GCA_016292295.1 Candidatus Thiodictyon intracellulare | reverse complement strand
AATTTCGCCTCAGCGTGTACCCGTCCGCGGGCCAGGAACGGCCCGCGGCGGGCACTTACTGCTCCTTTTAGGTTGATCAAGGCCGGCAAGAATCAATGTCGCAATAAGGCTATCCGCTGCAGGCTGCGTCGAGGTCTGGACGATGGGAACGCTGCGCTTTGCCCATCCGGCACTCGACGATCAAGCCGACACACAGCAGTTTTGATCGCACCCGCCGGCCTTAATCACTAATCCTGCCAGATCTTCGCTAACACTCGTCGCGGCCGGGGGCCGCGACGGCGGGTGGCCGGAGTTATGATCAAGGCCGCACCCGCCGATCCCCGGCACTCAGGGCTTGCGCTTGGCCCGGGGGTGGGCCTGGTCATAGACCTGGGCCAGGTGCTGGAAATCGAGATGGGTGTAGATCTGGGTGGTGCTGATATCGGCGTGGCCGAGCAGTTCCTGGACGGCCCGCAGGTCCCCGGAGGACTCCAGCAGGTGGCTAGCGAATGAGTGGCGCAGCATGTGTGGGTGCACATTGCGCGTGGCGCCCTGTTCCTGCGCCCATTGAGCGATCCGGGTGCGGACCGTGCGGGGGTGGATGCGGCTACCGCGGCTGCTGACGAAGAGCGCGGGTTCCTCGGCCGCGGCCAGATTGGCGCGTACCCGCATCCAATGCTGCACGGCCTCGCGCGCCTGGGTGCCCACCGGAACCCGCCTGGTCTTGGCGCCCTTGCCGGTGACGCTGAGCATGGCGTCGGCCATGTCGATGTCGCTCAGGTTGACGCTGACCAGCTCGGCCAGGCGCAGCCCGGACGAATAGAACAGCTCGATCATCGCCGTGTCGCGGAAGGCGAGCAGGTCGTCCACCGGGCGGTCGAGCAGGTTGCACAACTGGTCGGCGTCCAAGGTGGCGGGGAGCTTGCGCGGCGTCTTGGGAGCGCGGATGCCCACCGCTGGGTTGTTGAGCGCGCGCCCCTCGCGCAACAGCCAGCGATAGAGGCTGCGCAGGCTGGAAAGTTCACGCTGCAGGGTGCGCCCGCAGACCCCGGTGCGGTGCCGCCAGGCGACATAGCGGCGGACCTGCTGCTGGTCGAGGCAGGTGATGGCGTCCGGCGCGCCGCCGGCCGCGGTCAGCCACGCGCTGAGCCGCTCCAGGTCGGCACGGTAGGCGCAGAGCGTCGGGTCGGCCAGGCGCCGCTCGTGGGCCAGATGGGCGAGGAAGGGCTCGATGGGGCTCTCTTCCGGCTCGCTCATTCCGGGTCCGTTTTTTTGGCGCGCTTACGCCGGGCCGGCGTCGACTTGGGTGCGGCCTCGAGGGCCTGGGCCGTCGGCTGCGGCGGCTCCGGTGTCGGTGCCGCTGTTGCCGGTGACCCCGGGGGCAGCATCTGCAGCTTGCAGCTTACGATCTCACCCAGGCGGTCCAGGAGGTCGGTGCGCATATCGGGCTTGAAGCGGTCGGGATCGGCGGCTCCGATGGCGAGTACGCCGGAGCGTCCGTTTGCGTGGATCGGTATCAGGGCAGCACACCGGGCCTGATCGCCAAGTGGCCTCTGCAGTTCGCCGAACAGGGCCGCGTTCTTGGTCTCGTCCAAGGGCCCGCACAGGACGTGCTTGCGTTCCAGGAAGTCGCGGAAAGCGGCGACTAGGGGATCGGGGTCTGTGTCAGCGGCCGCGGGGTCCAACGGGAAGAGTTTGAGGGTCACCGCCTGGGCGCTGAACTCGTGCGTCAGGCCCTCTTGGAGCGCGGCGTCGACCCGCTCCAGGTCCGGGGCGGCGATCAGGGCGAGTACCAGTGCGTGCAGGCGAGCGGAGAAGGACTCGTACTCGCGAGCGCGGGCGATGAGTTGCGCCAGTCGGCCACGCTCGGTGTCGAGTTGTGCGCGCAGTACCCTGACCTGGCGCTCGATCAGCGAGACCGCCGTACCAGCCGCGGTGTGAGGGATGTGCAGCTGGGCCAGGACCTCCGGGTTGGACTCGAAGTAGTCCGGGTGACCCTGCAGGTAGGCGGCGACCGTTGCCGCTGCCGTCCCCCCGGCGCCCTTCCCCGTTGCAGCCCCGCCGGCGATCACGGCCTCGCTCGCCCCGGCCCCGGCGGCGTCTCCCTCGACCTTTGTCTTTCTCATGGCTCGATATCCCCCTCGAAGACCCGTTGTGCCGGTCCGGTCATCAGAACCGCTCCCCCGTTGACAGACCACTCTATCACAAGGTCCCCGCCGGGCAGGCTGACCCGGACCCGCGGCCCGAGCAGCCCGCGGGTGCGTCCGCTCACCACGGCCGCGCAGGCCCCGGTCCCGCAGGCCTGGGTCTCCCCGGTGCCGCGCTCGTAGACGCGCAGCCGGATCCGATCCGGCGCCAGCACCTGCATGAAGCCCACATTCACCCGCTGGGGAAAGCGCGGGTGGGACTCGATGCGGGGGCCAAGTCGCGCCACCGGCGCCGTGTCCGTATCGTCCACCAGCAGCACCGCATGGGGGTTACCCATGGAGACGGCGCCGATGGTGAGTGTCTCGCCGTCCACCGCGAGGTCGTAGGTCGGGGCCTGCGCATTCGCTCGGAAGGGGATGCGCGCCGGGTCCAGTATCGGGACCCCCATGTCGACCCGGACCTGGCCGTCCTGCTCGATGAAGAGCCGGATCGCACCGGCGGCGGTGCCGACCGGGATCTCGCGCTGGTCCGACAGCCCCTGGTCGCGCACGAAGCGGGCGAAGCAGCGAGCGCCATTGCCGCATTGCTCTACCTCGGAGCCGTCGGCGTTGAAGATGCGATAGTGGAAGGCGGTGCCGGGCAGCCGCGGGCGCTCCACCAGCAGCACCTGGTCGCAACCGATGCCGCGGCGCCGATCCGCCAGCCGGCGGATGGCCGCGGCATCGAGCTCGACCACCTGGCGCACGGCGTCGAAGACGACGAAGTCGTTGCCCAGGCCGTGCATCTTGGTAAATCTCAGGCCCATTCTTGCGGCCGATCTGTTTCTTGCAGACGGCCGAGGACCACCAGGTGCCGGTCGCTCACAACGGCCACCTCCAGTTCGCTCAGTCCCGCGTCCACCAGCTGTTCCACCACCCCCGTGGGCTCGAAGGCGGCGAACAGCGAGTTGCGGAAGTCGGTGCGCAGGACCTCGGGCTCGCCGGCCGCGTAGGTCGCCACCAGGGTCTCGGCCCAGCCGGCGGAGGCGGGGCGCATCAGGTCCATGATCAGGACCTGGGCGCCGGGGGGAGTGGCGGCCCGCACCGTCTGCCAGAGCACCTGGGGATTGTGCAGTTGGTGGAGCAGGCCGTTGGAGAGAATCAGGTCATAGTGGGCCTTGGGTAGCGTAGGGCGGGGTATGCACTCGCACAGCAGCCGGGTGCGTGCGGTGACCCCGGGCAGCCGGTCCAGTGCGGCCCTGGCGTGCCTCAGCATGGCGACGGAGCCGTCCAAGGCGTCGCAGGTTGCCTGCGGCCAGGCGCGCAGGAAGCGGCAGACGATGTCCGCCGAGCTGTAGCCCAGGTCCAGCGCGCGGGCGCGGTGCAGGGGGGTCTGCTCCAGCCGGCCGAGCAGCTTGATGAAGAGGGCGTTGGACTCCAAGAAGTCGGCCTGGGCATAGGCCAGGGCCTGTTCGGCGTCCTCTATGAGTTCCGGTTCGGGACGGCGCTTCATGGGAGCAGCGACTCCCCGGCCATCAGGTCCGCGATGTTCTCCCGGCGTCGCACCAGATGGGCCTGCCCGCCGTCCACCATGACCTCCGCGGCGCGCGGCCGGCTGTTGTAGTTGGAACTCATGCTGAACCCGTAAGCACCGCTGCCGCGTACGGCCAGCAGGTCGCCCGGTTCCAGGGCTAGCAGGCGGTCCTTGCCCAGGAAGTCCCCGGTCTCGCACACCGGGCCCACCAGGTCATAGCGGGCGGGGTCGGCCTCGCTGTCCAGGCGTACCGGCACTATGTCCTGGACCGCCTGGTAGAGGGCGGGGCGTAGCAGGTCGTTCATCGCCGCGTCCACCACGGCAAAGCGCTGGTGCTCGGTCGGCTTCAGATACTCCACCCGAGTCAGCAGGATACCGGCATTGCCGACGATGGCGCGTCCCGGCTCCAGGATGATCTCGTGGCCGCGCTTGCCCAAGCGGTGGAGCAGTGCGGCGGCATAAGCAGCGGGTTCCGGCGGGTGTTCGCCCAGGTAGCGAATGCCCAGTCCGCCGCCCAGATCTAGGTGGCCGATGGGGATACCGACCGCCGCCAGCCGGTCGGCGAGGGCCAGTACCCGCTCCAGGGCGGCCAGGAAGGGAGCCAGGTCCGTGAGCTGGGAGCCGATGTGGCAGTCGATGCCGGTGACGCGCAGGTGCGGCATCTGCGCCGCCTGCCGGTAGACCGCCTCAGCTGCCCGGATGTCGATGCCGAACTTGTTCTCTTTGAGACCGGTGGCGATGTAGGGATGGGTGCGGGCGTCCACGTCCGGA
This sequence comes from Candidatus Thiodictyon intracellulare, assembly GCA_016292295.1. Classification (GTDB taxonomy): domain Bacteria; phylum Pseudomonadota; class Gammaproteobacteria; order Chromatiales; family Chromatiaceae; genus Thiodictyon; species Thiodictyon intracellulare. The sequence goes on along the minus strand of JADNEJ010000532.1, from coordinate 6,652 downwards.
TTGACCCGCAGCGAGACGAACGCGACGAGACCCAGGTCCCCCGCCACGCGGTCGAGGCGCTTAAGCTCCGGCTCCGACTCGACATTAAAGCAGCGGATGCCGACCTCCAGCGCCCGGCGCAGCTCGTCCTCCCGCTTGCCGACCCCCGAGAAGATGACTTTCCCGGGCTCGCCCCCCGCCGCCAGCACCCGTTCCAGCTCACCCACCGAAACGATATCGAACCCGGAGCCGAGCCGCGCCAGAGCGCTTAATACCCCCAGGTTGGCATTGGCCTTGACCGCGAAACAGATCAGGTGCGGATGACCCTGGAAGGCGCGGTCGAAGGCGTGCCAGTGCCGCTCAAGCGTCGCTCGGGAGTAAACATAGCAGGGGGTGCCGAACTGCTGCGCGATGGCGGTGAGCGGCAAGTCCTCGGCGTGCAGCAGGTTGCCGCGGTAGTTGAAATGGTCCATTACTTGTATTTGCCTCCTGCCGAGCAGGCGTCGGTGCAGCCGTTGGGGTTCTCCGACGGCCACGCCAGCAGTTCGGTGTTGGACGCCGGGGGCAGGACCGGGGCCGGCGCCTGGGTCGGGGGGGGCGTCGGGGCCGACGGCTTGGGAACCTCCGTGCCCTTGGTCGGTGCCTGTGTGTCGCCCGGCTGCAGCAGGAGCAGGGGGCCCTTTTGCCCGCAGGCGTTGATCATGCTCAGGGTCCCGAGCGCGATCACCACGACGACGAAAGAGTAGCGGGCCCAACAGTGCATGGTAACGATTGACTCGTGCGATCGGGAACGGAGGTGCAAGTGTAGCCGATCCGGTGTCGCCCGCGATCCGCGGTCCTCAGGCCCGTGCCCCGGGGTTGGGAGCGCCAGGCCCCCAAGCCTTGGACTCCAGGCTTTCTTGGCCGCGTGATACGGCTGTGAGATTAGGCAAGCATTTCAGTTGGCGCTGCGCTCCGCGATATTAGAGCGTCGGCGGCGGGGTCCGCCTTGGAGCCTCCCCGCTGCCGACCGCGTCGGCCTAGTGGGCGGGGCCTGCGGCAAGGGGCGTCAGGGCGGGCTGCGGGACCTGCGCGGGGTCATGTGCACCGTTCAAGAGGGCACCACCCCCGGCCGCGACCTCGACCGGCCGGACCACCTCCGCGCGGTAGCGGGCGGTCGGTTTGCCCTCGCCGGCGAGGAGCAGCAGCTCGCCGCCGTCGATGCGGTACCCGGTCACCGAGCCCACGGCCGTCGCGTAGTCACGAGCCTGTTCCGCCGCCCCCTCGTGCCCCTTGCACGCCATGCGGGTGCTGGCCAGGGGGCCGATGCTCAGGGTCGCGCCGCTCAGGGTGTAACCGCTCATGTAGCGATTGCACTCATCGGAGCCGCCCAAGGTGCCGTCGTCGCGGAACTCCAGGTTGATTTCGGTCCCGTTGCGGGTCGAGGCGATACCCTATTTACCGTTGTTGTAGCCGGTCAGTTGCCAGACCTGTCCGACCAGCGGGGCTGGCTTGAGCCGCAGAAAGCGCAGCTGCACCAGGCCCGCTGCGTCCAGAAACTCCAGCAGTTCGCCGTCCAGTCGGTAGGCGGCGACCCGCGTCAGGGCTAGGCCAACCGCCTTGTCCTGCTTCATCAGCGGCTCCGGACAAGCCATCATCGTGGAGGCCATATTCGCCTTGAAGGTCAGGTTGGTACCCGCCAGGGTATAGCCCCCGCCGATTCTGGTTGCAGCCGGCGGTACCCGCGACCCGCCCCCCCTCGAAGCGGAAGCGGTCCGGCCGCGTGCTCGCGGCGATCTCGACCAGGGCCTTGCCGGCACGATAGGCAGCGGGCGACCAGGAGGTGTCCTCCAGGGCCGACGCCGCCTCCGTCGCGGGCTCACCGGCACTCTGCGGTGCCGCAGCCGTCGGACCAGCCGGCAGCACCGTTTCCTTGCCGACCGCGGGCCCGTCCAGGCCGGCCTGGGCCGGCGTGAGGGCCGCCAGCAGCGCGGCGGCGAGCAGCAGGACCGGGGCGACAGCTGGTAGTGAGTGCTTCATCGCGGGAGGTCATCGAGGATTAGGGGCTTGCCGCTGCCGCACGGCGGCGGCACCAATGATCCGACTGGAAATGGAATTTTCCCGGCGAAGCGGCGGGCCCAAAAGGACCGGGCCGACAGGTCGGTGACCGCGGCGCTGCGATCTCAATCCCCACGGCCCTGTCCCTTGTCGCGCAGCCGATCCAGGCGCAACCGCTCGCGTTCATTAAACAGCCGCCGGGAGCCGATCCACACCGTCGCCACCGATCCCAGGCTGGTCCCGACGGAGTTCAGGAACATCATCAAAAGCTGGTGCTTGGCCGCCTCCATGGGCAGGCTGCCGGCAAGGATCTGCCCGGTCATCATCCCCGGCAGGCTGACCAGCCCCGCGGTGGCCATCGCGTTGACGATCGGGATCAGCCCGGCGCGCAGTGAGTCCCGGCGGATCGACGCGATGGCCTGATCCCAAGTGCTCCCGGCCAGCAGCCACGCCTCGATGTGCCCGCGGGCGTCCCAGGCGCCGCGCGTCAGGGTGTCCAGCGCGATCGCCGCACCGCTCATGGTATTGCCCAGCAGCATACTCAAGAGCGGGATCAGGTATTGGGGCTGATACCAGGGCTCCACGCGGATGATTAGGGTCAGCGTCAGGAACAGTACGCTGAATGACGAAATAAACATGGAGAGGGCCTCGATCCCGTAGTCCTAGGGCCCACGGAAGCGGCGCTTCTGGCGCTGCAAGACCTCGATCCCGGCGACCGCCAGCATAAACAGCGCCATGAGCCCTATCAGTCATGAATTAGTCTGCGCAAACAGTGCCTTGAGCACCAACACCACCAGCATCAACTGCACCGTACTGCGTGCCGCCGCGATCAGCAGGCGCCGCTCTTCCCAGGTGCAGGTGCCAGGAGATGCCAGGACATGGCCACCAGCAACAGGACCAACAGAGCCGCCAGGGCCAGATCGAAGGGGGTGAGCAGGACCAGACTCATCCCTGATCCTCCCTGCGGACGCGGCCCGGGGTCGCCGCCGCGGTCTGCTCCAGGCGGCCATCCCGGATGCCGAACTGCCGTCCGCCGAGCCGCTCGCGCTGCTCCGGGTCATGGCTCACCCAGAGGACCGCCGCGGCCTGCTCGGCGCGATAGGCCTCCACCACCAGTTCCACCCGTTCTCGGATGCTTGGGTCCAGGTTGGCCGTGGCCTCGTCTAGCAGCAGGGCTTCCGGCCCCTGGGCCAGCAGCCGCGCCAGGGCCAGGCGCTGGCGTTCGCTGGTGGAGAGGCGCGAGACCGACCACCGCAACGCATCCGGCGCGAAGCCAAGGGTAGCGAGTAGCCCATTAAGACCTCGGTCCCCGGACAGTGGTGAGCTCTGTTCGCCAGCGTGCCGGGGCAATGGCTGAGCGAGCCTCGGTCCCCAGCCAGACCTCGCCCGCGTGGGGGTCGAGATCTGCCACCGCGCGCAGCAGCAGGCTCTTGCTGGACCCCGAGGGGCCACAGATGAAGACCAACTCGCTCGCCTCCAGTGTCAGACTGACCGGCTCCAGGACCCGCGGGCGCACCGCTTCCAGTCGCAGAGTGCCCATCAGCGGCGCCGAAACACCAGGTCGCGGACCTGGTGCCCGAGGCGCTCGCCGCGCTGCTCGAAGCGGGTCAGGGGGCGGGTCTGCGGGCGTTCCGCGAAGCGCCCCGCTCCCGCGGTGTTCGCAAACGGCAAGCCCTGGGCCTCCAGCACCTCAAGCATCTGCGTCGCGTAGGGTTCCCAATCGGTGGCCGCGTGAAAGACCCCGCTCGGGGCCAGCACGCGAGCCAGCAGGTCGAGAAAGGCTGAGGTCAGGATCCGTCGCTTGTGGTGTCGCTGCTTGGGCCAGGGGTCGGGAAAGAAGAGTTGGACCCGCGCAAGCGAGCCGGGCTGCAGCCCCCCGGTGAGCAACTCCACCGCATCGTGGCGAACCACTCGCAGGTTCCCGAGCCCGCGCCGCTCGATCTCCAGCAGCAGATGGCCCACCCCGGGGCCATGGACCTCCACCCCCAGCCAATTGTGCAGTGGTGCCGCCGCCGCCATCGCTGCCAGGCTGTCTCCGTTGCCGAAGCCGATCTCCAGCACCACCGGCCGCCCGTTCCCGAAGAGGGTGACGAGGTCCAGGGGCGTCCCAGGCACCCAGTCCACCCCATAGCACGGCCACAGATCCACAAAGGCCTGCTCCTGCGCCACGGTGAGCCGCCCTTGGCGCAGCACAAAGCTGCGCACCGGACGGCGCCGGTCCGGGGGCGCCGCGTGCCTGCCCGGCGTGCCCCCATCGGGCGCGCTCGGTTCGTCAGGTTGACTCAAATGCGGAACTGTACTCAAGGTGCTTCGACTCAGCGGGCTCACCGAACAAGGCGCGACAGATTGCCTTTATATCACGCCCACAAGCGCCGGCCCGATTCTCAGAGTGATTATCGCCGCGGGGCGGCGCTACGTGCAATACAGCAACCACACCGTGCGGCGCAAGGGAACCCTCTGGGAAGGCGAGGATTCGCGCTCCGAGATCGAACAGGGGGCTGCCGGTCTGACTTAATTGAGTCTGGCCCTTTTGCTCCCTTTGCTCAGGCTTCTTTCGCTCACCTTTTGCTCCCCGTAAAAATGCAGGAGTTGAACCTCTTCCCCCATGATCCCACTGCCTTGCTGCCTAAGACCTCACTGCACTGCTTTGACCCGATTGCCTTGATTTATCTTCCGGTTTTTTGCTGAGCACAGCACTGCGCTTCACCGGGCGCCCGGGCCTTGATCATAATTCCGCCTACCTTGTTCAGTCCCGGCATCGCCGCTTCCTTGCAGAACATGGTTTTGCGCGCGCAAACTCATATGGGCCGGCCGGCCTTTGGCGGATTTGTGATCAAGGCCCCCGCGGCGGGTAACCTGCCGAGAATTTTGGTAAACTGCCTTCATGCTGGACTACTGTCTCGACAAGCACGAACACGCCGAACTGCGTGCGGCCCACCGCGCCGCCCGGGACGTACGCGAGGCCTATCGGATCAACGCCGTGATCTTGCTCGGTAAAGGGTGTGCGCTGGCCGATGTGGCCGATGCCTTGCTGATCGACCCAGACACTGCTCGCGATTACTTCAAGCGTTACAAGAAGGGCGGCCTTGATGGGTTGCTGCGGATGAGCTATATCGGTAGCGAAGCCCTGCTCGACGACACGCAGTTGTTGGAACTGGACGATCATCTTCAAAGTCACCTGTATCTGACAGCCGAGGCCGTCGCCCGACATGTCCAGAAGCGCTGGGGAGTGCGTTACACGCCCAGTGGCATAACTGTGGTCCTACACCGCTTGGGCTACGTTTACAAGAAAGCCAAATTGGAACACGGCAAATATCCTATCCGGCTTCTGAGGCTTAAGAGGCATTCGTTGAGAGGTAAGAAAATATCAATAAAAACAGCGCTAAAAATGGCGTAATCTATTTCATGAATGTGACCCATCCGCAACGAATGTGACCCATCCGCAACATAATCCTGTGATCGGATGCGGTTGGATCAAGCGCGGAAAAGAGCACCAGATCCAGAGCAATACGGGTCGCCAGCGGCTTAACATCAACGGTGCGATCAATGTTCAGTCGCTGAGCGCAGAGGTCCGATTTGATGAGACCATCGACGCCGCGTCCACGATCGCCTTGTTTAAAAAACTTGAGCAAGCGAACCCAACGGCCATATCCATCCTTGTTATTTGCGATAACGCCCGTTACTACAAGTCACAAGTCGAAAGCGGTTGCCGCGTATCTGATGACATCGGATCGGACATCGCGAATCTAACTGGAGCCACTTCCGCCCTATTGTCCAAAATCTTAATTTAATTGAGTGCTTCTGGAAATGCTTCAAACGCCAAGTGCTTTACAATCAATATCACGACACGCTTGAAAAGCTTCGAGGTGCCTGCAAGTGTCTGCAAGAAGTTCTTCGGTGAACTTGATGCATTTGCCCTGCTACTCCGAACGATTCTCGCTGAGAATTTCCAAATTATTCTGGAATAAAAAGCCGAAAATTGCTATCGTTTAGGTATACACTGCTCCATCCCTCTTCTCCGGTTGCAAATGCGGTTTCAGGATATCCAAGTATCAAAGCAGTCACTCATGCCCGTATTGAATTTGTTCGATCGGGCCTCCCCGTCCTGTCGAACCGAAGCACGGATGCGCTCGCATTGACTTACATTATCGCGGCATCGTTTGAAACGAAGACGTTCGTTCTTCCAGTATTCCCGTGGAACGTTGCCGCTCCATTTGGCAGTCAACTATGCAATCGCATTGCTCCGCGATGACGTCTGCAGAGGCTGACACAACGACCGACCAGAAGATTAGCAAAATAATAGCCGAATTACCATTAAACATGGGAGTCTCTCGCGTTTCGGTGCCTGCGCTTTAAGGGCGCCGGTGACCCGGTGCAGTCCCGGACGTGCCGTTTTCCCGTATCCGGCTCCCCGGCGGTACTCACTTACCAAGCGGACCTTCAAGCTCGACTTTGGCCATTTTAGGCGACCCTGATCATCGTGCTAGCCGCAACCGGCAATCGGGTGGCCAGGGTCCGCACGGCGGGCCCTTGAGGACCATGGAAGCAATCCGTCTGGTCCGCTACGCGGCCCCGGGGCGACGGCCGGGCATGCCGCGCGCTGCCGCTCAGGCAGTCGCGGCCAGTTGCGCGAGCA
>JADNEJ010000178.1 GCA_016292295.1 Candidatus Thiodictyon intracellulare | reverse complement strand
TGGTCTGCCTGGCGTGGAACCTGAAACGGATGGCCGTATTACGTCTGCAGTCAGGAGAACACCGCGGAAAACTGCGTTTCTAGCCGAAAACCGGCTCTTTTTTGCCATAAAAGCTCGCCCAAGGGCCTCAGGCGGTAGCGCCGATCGCTAAGTCCGACAGGCTGTTAGTGTGTAACAGCGAGTCAAAGCGTGATAAACGACACTAGTCGAAATGGCTTGGGCGGAATTACCATTTAGGCCATTCACGAGATACTTGCGCTCCTGACGCCCGACTAGATTTTTGCGGACTAACTACCTTATGAACCGAGGGGTCCTAGCGTAGTCAATCGAAATTTTCTTTGTTTGTCATCACTCTGTGTATTTAATATTTATGTCAATAGCCTGGGCGCGTGCTCCCGATGCACCGTTCCAGGGTCATTCGGCAATTTGGCTGCCTGAACCATCTAGGTCGAAGTTGAAACCCTTATGCGACCGATCGGGGCCTCAGTCGGCCGCAGGCAGCCCGAATGCCTTTGGGTCGTTGGTCCGCGCAGCGGACCCTACGGGGCCAGCGGCTCGGCGATGAGGGCGCGGACCCGGGTGATCATGGGGTCCAGGGCGGCGGCGGCGGTGGGGCTCAAGGCATAGTTGGCATAGTCGAACGACTGCCCGACGGCGGAGACCAGGTAGGCGGCGGGTTCGCGCTGGTAGAGGGTTTGAGCCCAGGCGAGCAGTTCCCGCGGGTCCAGGAAGTGTGCCATGCTGGAGAGTGCGGTGGCATCTGGCTCCAGGCGGCGGACCCGGACCTCGCCGGGTTCGCCCTCGACGGCGGCATCGAGGAAGATCACCCGGTCGGCGGCGGCGATGTCTTCTGTGAGTTCGGCGGTGAGGATGTGGCGGGAGATCACGCTGACCGCTGCCGGCAGGGGGCCAGCCGCCAGGGCGTCGGCGGCCAGTGGACCGATGGCGTCGTCGCCGCGGATGGGGCTGCCGTAGCCGATGATCAGGGTCTTGAGGTTGGTCATGTCGACTCGCGTGAATGAGGCGGGTCAACGGCCATGGCACCAAGGGCGCTATGGCCGTTGCGGGTAGATCCTCGGCTGCGCACCATAGCGGCCTCGGTCATGATTCCGGCCGCCGTACAGGCATTGGAAACCGAAGGTCGAGGCTTTACCGTGAAGTAGCAGACGAAGCCATCTGTTAATACTGACGTTTCTCTGAAAAGATAGCCGAAAATAGCCGATCAGCGAAGGCGCGTTCCGTTAGCCTGACATGCTTTCATGGTCCGGGGTGGTAGAGTGACCTTCCATGGCCGTTAGCCGGACGGAGGCCGCGCGGATACAAGCTCGACCGGCTAAAGCCTCGACCTCCGGTTTCATTGCGACCGGAACGACGGCCAAGGCCCCATGGCGCCGGCCGCGCGATAGTGGACGCGCGTGGCCCTTATCCACACCCTACCCGCGTCTCAGCCGATTCACCACTTGGCCCGTGGCGTCCTTAATCTCAATCACGAGCGGCATTTCACCGAAGGCGTGAGAGGCGCACGAGAGGCAGGGGTCATAGCAGCGGATGACCGCCTCGACCCGGTTCAACATGCCTTCCTGCAGGTTGTTGCCATCGACATAGGCATCGGCGACCTGGCGGATCGCCGCGTTCATGGCCAGGTTGTTGTGGCCGGTGGCGATGATCAGGTTGACCGAGGTGACGAGCCCGTCGTCGTCGATCTTGTAGTGATGCATCAGGGTGCCGCGCGGCGCCTCGGACACGCCGATGCCCTCGTCACGGTTGCTGCGGGCGCGGGCGCGGACGCGGCGATCCAAGATGTCGGGGTCCTTGAGCAGGCGCTCCATCATCTCGATTGCATAGATGATCTCGACCAGCCGCGCATAGTGGTAGTGGAAGCTGCTGGCGATGGGGCCGGACTCCTGGAGCATGTGGAATTCGGCCAGGGCCACGTCGGCATAGGGAGTACCGCAGGAATCGGCGTTGTTGAGCCGGGCCAGGGGGCCGACCCGGTAGATCCCCTGCGGATAGCCGATGGGCTTATAATAGGGGAATTTCATGTAGCTGAAGTCCTCCACCGCCTCGCCGACCAGGCGCTCATACTCCCAGGTGGGCACCATGTCCTCGACGATATGGCCGCGGGCATCCTTGATGCGCAGGAAGCCGTCGTAGTGCTCCAGGTTGCCCTCCGGGCTGACCAGGCTCAGGAACATGGTGTCCTGGGTGCCGAAGTTGGAGGCCTCGTCCTTGAACTTGGGGACCAGGGTCTTAAAGAAGGCATAGGTACGCTTGGCGATCTCAAGGCCCTCGGGCATCATCTTGAGCATGGTCTCGCGCTTCTCCAGGGTCAGTGCCTCACTGACCCCACCCGGGACCACCCAGGTCGGGTGGATCTTCTTGCCGCCCAGGGTTTCGATGATGGTCTGGCCGATCTGGCGCAGCCTGATCCCATCGCGGGCCAAGGCCGGGTCCTGGCGCATGACGCCGAAGATGTTGCGGCTGGCCGGGGCCGAGTCCCAGCCCAGAAGCAGGTCGGGAGAGGACAGGTGGAAGAAGGATAGGGCGTGGGACTGGGTGATCTGGGCCAGGTTGATGATGCGGCGCAGCTTCTCGGCGGTCGGAGGGATCGTGACTGAGAGCAGATAGTCGCACGCCTTGTTGGAGGCAAGCACATGGCTCACCGGGCAGATGCCGCAGGTGCGGGCGGTCAGCGCCGGCATCTCGCGGTAGGGGCGGCCTTCGCAGAACTTCTCGAAGCCACGGAACTGGGTGAGGTGGAAGCAGGCGTCCTGCACCTCGCCCTGGTCGCCGAGTTGCAGGGTGATACGGGCATGCCCCTCGATGCGGGTAACCGGTTCGATGGTGACGGTGCGGCTCATGGGTGCAGTCCCCTTTGATAAGTAAGTGGAACGGTCCGACGGGTCGGGCGCGGAGCGCGTTCGAGCGTGTCATTTCGGATTGGCGCCAGTCTCATTGGCGAGGGCGCGCTCGGTGATCTCATGGTAAATGTGGATCAATTGGCCGGCGATTTGGTTGAATTCCGGGTGGTGCTCTCACAGGGGCTTGAGGCTGTTGGCGTCGGCGAAGACCTCGTGCAGGAAGTCGAGGTCGAAGCTGTCCAGGGTGCCGCCCGTACCCACCTTCGTCTTGAGGGCCAGGACGCGGGGGGGAGGCGCTGTTTGCGCAAACGCTCCAGCAGCGTGACGATGAGGCCGGTATCGTCTTGGCCAATCTGGTCGGTCATTGGGCAATTCCAGATGGTTCTGGTGGTTTGGCGCTGCGGCCGCGTGCGACAACGCCGCCGCTCCTTGATCAGGCCCCGAAGCGGGTCACCCTGCTCGGGTCCGGCGTGCGTCCCTCGATCAACTCGTTCAGCACATAGAAAATCGCGTCCGCGTGGGGCGGGCAGCCGGGGATGAAGACATCGACCTCCACGACCCCGTGGATAGGGCGCACCTGGCGAAACAGGGCCGGCACGCCGACGGTCGGGATCTGGGGCTGGACATCGACGGTCTCCAGATAAGCCCGGTTAAGCACAGCCTCGAGCTTGAACGGGTTGCGCATCGCCGGGACATTGCCGGTGACGGCGCAGTCGCCTAGACTGAGCAGTAACTTGCAGTGCTTACGGAATTCCTTGGCGTGATGCAGGTCGTCCTCGGAGCTGATGGCCCCCTCCAGGATGCCAACGTCCACTTGTTCCGGCAACACCTTGGTATCGACCAGGGGGCTGTAGACAATGTCCAGCTTCTGCACCAGGTCCACCAGGCGTTCATCCATGTCGAGGAAAGACATGTGGCAGCCGGAGCAACCGTCAAGCCAGGCGGTGGCTACCGTGATCTTAGGGTCGCTCATTGGGCGTGCCTCCGGCGGGCGAGAATGGGCAGAAAATGTTTGTCTTTGACCATCTCCCCGGCCGAGGTTCCCTGCTTCACCAGGGCGCCCGTGGGGCAGACCTGCACACACTTACCGCAGCCGGTGCAGGTGTCGCTCTCGCCCCAGGGGCGGGCCAGGTCGGTGATGACCTGGCAGTCGCTGCCGCGGCCCATGACGTCCCAGGTATGGGCGCCCTCGATCTCGTCGCAGACCCGCACGCAACGGGTGCACAGGATGCAGCGGTTGTGGTCGAGCCGGAAGGCCTCGTGGGAACTGTCGACCTGATTGCGCACCTGGCGGTAGGGGACGCGCACATGGTCCACCCCGCACTTCTGGGCCATGAACTGCAACTCGCAGTGGCCGTTGGAGACACACACCGAGCAGACGTGACTGCGCTCAGCGAAAAGCAGTTCCACGATGGTGCGGCGGTAACGTTGCAGGCGCTCCGTGTTGGTGGAGACCGTCATTCCCTCCGTCACCTGGGTCGAACAGGCGGCGAAGAGGCGCGACTGACCGGCCATCTCCACCAGGCACAGGCGGCAACCGGCCCAGATGCTCAGTCCGTCCAGATAACACAGGCTCGGGATCGGGATCTTATTCTCCCGGCAGACCTCAATGATGGTCTCATCCGCGCGGGCGGAGTAGTCCTTGCCGTCGATGTTCAGCGTAACGACGCGGACACTGGCTGGGGTTGCGGCGAGTGGGGGCATGTGGGCTCCGGTTTCTTCGGGTGTCTTGGTCAACCCCAGGCCCGCTTCCCGGAGGGCCTGGGGTATGGATCTGGAATTAGGCTGAAACTTCTGGCATCGGGGTTGTACTTGCACCCTTATGAGCGCCGCGAATCACCGTCGGGCAAAAAATCCTGGTTCACCAACTGGTCCCGGGTAAAGGGGCATTCGACCGGGAAGGTTTTAAGTTCGAGCCCGGTCTCCAGGATCGCGCGTGACCTAGCGGCCGAGTAACGCCGCGACGCGATCTCGGACACTTTGGGTGCGAGGCTCGGGCTGTCCTCGAGCAGTTCGGTGATCTCGTCCCTGGCATTGTTGATGGGCAAAAGCCAACTCAGGCCGCGGAAGGCTGGCTGATAGCGCCACTTGAGCAGATGGAGCATCAGAATCTTGAGGTGTCCGGCCAGGGCATGCTTTTGCTGTTTGCCCATGTCTTCTAGTTCCTCGGCGATCTGATCCACATCCACTTCCGCCCAGCGCCTCGCGCGCAGGTGCGCGGCGCTGTCATTCGCCCAGGCGTAGAAGTCGCGATCATTGTCTGCCATCACCGTCTCCACCAGACCCGATGTACGCCCTTTCCGGGCCATGCACCTGCCACGGCCAACCTAAGGCACGTTGCCCTGGGCTGGCATATTACGCCCCTTCGGGGCTCGCAATTTCTGGACAAGTGCCTGTTAGCGGCCCATCACTCGGCGATCAGCTTCTGTTCGTACTCGTCGCGGAAGAACCGCAGCGTGCTCAGGACCGGGTTGGGCGCCGTCTGACCCAGGCCGCAGAGGCTCGTGGCCTGCACTACCTCGCACAACTCTTCCAGCAGGGCCAGATCTTTATGGGTGCCTTGCCCCTTGGCGATGGTGTCCAGGAGCCCGTGCATCTGCTGGGTGCCGGTGCGACAGGGGACGCACTTGCCGCACGACTCCGTCATGCAAAACTCCATGAAATACCGGGCCACGTCCACCATGTCCGAGGTCTCGTCCATGACAATCATGCCGCCGGAGCCCATGATGGTGCCGAGCGTCTTCAAGCTGTCGTAATCGACCGGGATGTCCAGATGCTGCGCTGGGATACAGCCGCCGGAGGGGCCGCCGGTCTGCACTGCCTTGAAGGCCTTGCCGTTAGGGATGCCGCCGCCGATCTCCTCGATGATCTCGCGCAGCGTGATGCCCATCGGCACCTCGATCAACCCGATGTTGGAGATGGCGCCGGCGAGTGCGAAGACCTTAGCGCCCTTGGAGCGCTCGGTGCCGATCCCCGCATACCACTCACCGCCGTTGCGGATGATGGAGGTGATGTTGGCGAAGGTCTCCACATTATTGATCAGAGTGGGGTAGCCCCAGAGTCCCGATTCGGCCGGATAGGGCGGACGCGGCTTGGGCTGGCCGCGATTGCCCTCGATCGAGGCCATCAGCGCGGTCTCCTCTCCGCACACAAAGGCCCCGGCACCGAGCCGGATCTCGACATCGAAATTGAACTGGGTCTCGCAGATGTGGTTGCCCAGGAATCCCGCGCGCTTGGCCTTGCGGATGGCGGTCTCGACCCGCTCGACCGCGAGCGGATACTCGGCGCGCAGATAGACATAGCCCTTGTTCGCACCGATGGCATAAGCGGCGATGGCCATGCCCTCAAGCACCCGATGGGGGTCTGACTCCAGGATGGCGCGATCCATGAAGGCACCCGGATCACCCTCGTCCGCGTTGCAGATGACATATTTCTGGCCGACCGGCATCTTGGCGATAGTCGACCACTTCAGTCCGGTCGGGTAGCCGCCGCCGCCGCGCCCGCGCAAGCCGCTGGTGGTGACCTCGGCGACCACCGCGCCCGGGGTCATCTCGGTCAAGGTCTGGACCATCGAGCGATAGCCGCCGACTGCGACATAGCCGGTGAAGCTCTCCGGGTCGATGATGCCGGTGTTCTCGCGCACGATGCGCTGCTGCCGGGTAAAGAAGGGAGCGTCGGTCGGGAAGTGGATGCGCGCCACCGGCGCACCACCGACGCTCGCCAGGATGTCGGCGGCGTCCTCGGGTTTTACCTCGCGATAGAGGACCTCCAGTTCAGGCGGCTCATCCTTCTTGGCCACCGCCACCATGGGCCCGGCCGAGCACAGGCCCATGCAGCCGACGCCCTTGACGCGGCAGGTGCCGGGGCCCTGCGCCTTCTGCGCCCCGGTCAGCGCCTCGAACACCAGCGGGGCACCGGACGATTGACAGCTCGTCGCCATGCAGACGCGCACCTCGGTCTCGATGCCGGCGTATTTGTCGCGGTGTTTCTGGGCCAACTCGTCGATGTCGTCGATATTCACTTGGCGGTCTCCAGCTCGATGCGCTCCATCAGTTTCTCCGGGGTCAGCTTGCCCAGCAGTTGACCGTCCACGACCGCGGCCGAGGCCAGGCCGCAGGCACCGACACAACGGGCGGTGAGGACCGAGAGCAGGTCGTCCTCCGTGGTCTCGCCCGGCTTGACGCCGAAGCGCTCCTCGATCACGCCCAGCAGAGCCCCGGCACCTTTAATGTAGCAGGCGGTGCCGGTGCACACCACGCAGGCATGACGGCCCTTGGGCTTGAGCTGAAACAGGTGGTAGAAGGTCGCGACCCCATACACCTTCGACAGGGGCAGGTCCAGGGAGCCGGCCACGAAGCGCATGGCGGTCTCGTCCAGGAACCCGAAGGATTCTTGCACGCTGTGCAGGGCCTCGATCAGCGAATGGTCGGCGTAGCCGGTGCGACGCATGGTCGCGTTGACGAGCTTCCAGCGCTTGTCGTCACTGGGCAGAGCGGGCCGGGTTTGCAGCAGGGTCATGTCCCCTCCTCGTCGAGGGCCGTCAAAAGGGTTGGGTTGTGCCTTGCGATCGGTCTTCCGTGCTCCCGGCGCCGGGCACCGCGGTGGCCCGGCCGCGAACGGGACTCGCGCGGCGAGTTCAGAGACTAACGCGCTAGCGACGGCTGGTCCATCCCTAGTTTTATGACAAGTTACCTATTAGATATAACTAATATAGTCATTCTGCGTCTGCCGTGGACTCAATCCACCCGTCGGTGACGATCGATCGATAGTACCAGGCGACATAGAAAGGTGCCCCCGCGGGACCCACTGTCGACATTTCCCCCCGCCACGGACCCTGCCCATGACCAGCCCCCACCCATCCGGCCCCGCCAACCGGCTCGCCGCGACCGCCAGCCCTTACCTGCAACAACATGCCCACAACCCGGTGGACTGGTGGCCCTGGTGCGAGGAGGCCCTGGCGCTTGCGTGGGCCCAGGACCGACCCATCCTGCTCTCCATCGGCTACTCCGCGTGTCACTGGTGCCATGTGATGGCGCACGAGTCCTTCGAGGACCCGGCCACGGCGGCGCTGATGAACCGGCTCTTCGTCAACATCAAGGTAGACCGGGAGGAGCGCCCCGATCTCGACCGGATCTACCAGAGCGCCCATCAACTCATGGCCCGGCGCTCCGGCGGCTGGCCGCTCACGGTCTTCCTCAACCCGCAGGACCAGCGCCCCTTCTTCGCCGGGACCTATTTTCCGCGCGAGCCGCGCCATGGCCTGCCCGCCTTCATCCAACTCCTGCAGGGGGTGGAGCGCGCCTACCGGGACAGCCGTGAGGCAATCACTGCACAAGGCGACGAACTGATGACTGCCCTAGCCGGATTGGCACCGACGCCGTCCGGGCGGGTCCCCGAGGCCAGCGTGATGGACGCCGCCCTGAACCAACTCACCGACAGCTTCGATGCAGCGCAGGGCGGGTTCGGCGGGGCGCCCAAATTTCCCCATGCCACCAATCTGGAATTCCTGCTGCGCCGCTGGGCTGCCGGCGCGGCGACCGGGGAACTCGCTGAGTCCGCACTGCGGATGGCGACCTTTACCCTGAGGCGCATGATCCGCGGCGGGCTCAACGACCAGCTTGGCGGGGGCTTCTGCCGTTATGCGGTGGATGACCTCTGGATGATCCCTCACTTCGAGAAGATGCTCTACGATAACGGCCCCCTCCTCGCGCTGTGCTGCGACGCCTGGCAGGTCAGCGCCGACCCACTGTTTCGCGACGCGGCGATTGCCACCGCCGACTGGCTCCTGCGCGAGATGCAGTCCCCGCAGGGCGGCTATTGGTCCAGCCTGGACGCCGACAGCGAGGGTCACGAGGGCCGCTTCTATTGCTGGGACCGCGACGGCGTGCGCGCCCTGCTGACGCAGACCGAGTACGCCCCCTTTGCCGCCGTCTACGGTCTCGACCGTCCGGCCAATTTCGAGGGACAGTGGCACCTGCATCAGTACCAGACTCCCGCCGAGGTCGCGGCGATCCAGGGGCTCCCCGTGAACCAGGTCGAGTCCCTACTGGCCGTGGCGCGCGCCACCCTCCTGGCCGCACGCGAGCACCGCGTGCGCCCCGGCCTGGACGACAAGGTCTTGACCGCCTGGAACGCGCTCGCCATCAAGGCCATGGCCCGCGCCGCCCGAGTGCTGGGGCGGGCGGACTACCTGGAGTCGGCGCAGGCGGCCCTGGACTTCATCCGGCATACCCTGTGGCGCGACGGGCGCCTGCTCGCCGCCTGCACGGCCGGCCGTGCCCAGTTCAAGGCCTATCTGGACGATTATGCCAACCTGCTCGACGCCCTGCTGGAATTGCTCCAGACCCGGTGGTCGGCGGCCGACCTGGCGTTTGCGATCGAGTTGGCGGAGGTCTTGCTCGAGCAGTTTCAGGACCCGGACGCGGGCGGCTTCTGGTTCACTGGCCGCGACCATGAGCCCCTGATCGCCCGCCCGAAGCCTTTGGGGGACGAGTCCATGCCGTCCGGCAACGGCGTCGCCGCCTGGGCCCTGCAGCGCCTGGGCCATCTGCTCGGAGAACCCCGGTACCTGGACGCGGCGCAGCGGACGCTGAAGCTCGCGGCCGAGTTCATCCGCCGCCTTCCCTATGCCCACGGCACCCTGCTGTTTGCCCTGGACGAGTACCTGGACCCGCCCGAGACCCTCATCATCCGCGCCGATGCGGACCTGCTGGACGACTGGCAGGCCGCCGCGCAGCAAGGCTACCGGCCGCGGCGGCTAGTATTAGCGATCCCCAACGACGCCACCGACCTGCCCGGGGCACTCGCGGGCCTGAGACCGGGCGCGAGTCCGCGTGCCTATCGCTGCCGGGGGACCCACTGCGAGCTGCCGGTAGAACACCTCGCGCAACTCTGAACCAAATCCAGGGCACGGGGTTATCATCGCGCTATAAGGTCCATCTGCTGTTTCGTCCGACACGCCATGGGTGAATCACCCAAGGTCAATTTAATTTTTTTGCATGGAAAATATCTGCCGTTCCCACACCGCCCACGGTGTCTTCCGGCACCTGGTGCAGCAAGCCGGCTACGCCGCGAAGATTCAGGTAGGTCGACTCCGCCGAGACCCACGGCTACCACAGCGGCGAGCCGCCAGACGAACGAGCGGATAGAGACAACGCTGGCGCGGGGGATCGATATCAGCGACCTGCGCGCGCGCCGGGCGGAGCCCGGGGATTTTCTCGCCTTCGACTACATCCTCGCCATGGAGCAGGACAACTACCATAGCCTGTGCCGCATCTGCCCGCCGGGGATGGAGCGAAAGCTCTCACTGTTTCTCGATTTTGCGCCGGAACTGCGGCGGCGCGAGGTGCCGGACCCCTGCTATGGCAGGCAGCGGTGGTTCGACCAGGTTCTCGACATGGTCGAGACCGTCGCCCGTGGACTGCTGAGCCATCTCACCCGCCGGGGCCTGTGACCCTGGCGAGCACCGCGACCCGTTTATTTCGATGCGTCAGGATTCAGTTTCCAGCCGTATATCCCTTATTCCTGGCATAACATCGGCTCGTCTGGAACTCTCCGCATTCCTGCTTCGCATTCCATACGGATTAATGTTCTCGCCTTCTTGAATCCGAAGGCGCAAACAGTTGACACTTATGAACAAATCGGTCCGATGACCAGTTTGATGCTGATTGATATTATGGAAGATTTTTATAGTCTACTCACTGAACCAGTAGTTGTGGTGCTGGATAACGCGCCGATTCATGTGAGCAAGGCAGGCCTTGATCATAAATCCGCCCAAGGCCAGCCGGCCCATGTGGGTTTGCGCGCAGAAAACCATGTTCTGCAAGGAAGCGGCAACGCCGGAACTGAACAAGGTGGGCGGAATTATGATCAAGATCCGGTGACGGTGCAGGTGCAGGAGGCGGTGTCCAAACAGGCGCAGAAACAGCGGGTCCTCCTCGCTGTCGGCATGCCGCTGCGGGAGTTGGCGGTCTGTGAGGATGAGACCTTTCACCTCGACGTCTGCCTGGTCGCCAGTGAGCCGGTATCGAATTTCATTCTGGTGGAACAATACGCGCCCGATCGCACGGCGGCGACCTGGACGCAGGCCCTGGACACGGCCTTGGACGGGTTGCCGGTGACCTTGATCCAAGCTACCAGTGACGAAGCCCAGGCGTTGCGGCACCACCAGGAGCAAAACCTCGGCGCCCAGCATGCCTCAGACCTCTTCCATGGTCAGCATGAAGTGTCCAA
>JADNEJ010000142.1 GCA_016292295.1 Candidatus Thiodictyon intracellulare | reverse complement strand
TGACGCCTTTCCGGATGAGGTCGCCTTTGTCCTGGAAACCCTGCGCCCCGTGTTCTACAGAACCGGCGCCGGACTGACCGCTCCAGCCCAGTGCCGCCCCCCACACCGCCACGCCAACGTCCCGACCACCAGCGTCGGGATACTGAGTCGCGGGCGAGCGCGGGTAGGCAGACTTCATCCCAGTTTGGTCCTGGCAGCTCATCCGCACAGCGAACAGCGACAACGTCGGTCTTTCCCTTCGCCAAGGACGCGGGGCTCCCACGTTATCGGAACCGCGCTCGGAATGCTTGAACTCAGGCCGCGGCCTGCGGCTGCTGCGCGGCCACCAGGACCCGGGCCATACCGGGGCCGAGCCAGAACTCGAAGGGGGTCGGCAGCTCGGCCATGGGCCAGTCCGGAGAGAGGTCGCGCAGGGGTTGCGGGGACTGGATCAGACGGTAGATATCATCGGCGTAGAAACGCTGGCGGTTCCAGGGGTCTTTGTTGAGCACCAGCAGGGCCTGCCCCGGGCCGTTGATGTCATGCTTGCGCAGGACCAGGATGGACGGGTCCGGGTAATCCAGCCGCTCGATGCGGCCCTCGCCGGCGAAGGTGGGGGTCTGGTCTTTGATGGCGTTGACCTGACTGATGAAGCCGGTGATGTCGATGTTGGGCTGCTCCCAGTCGTTGGGAACGGTGGTGACAACGTCGAGGCGTTTGCGGAAGCCGTATTCAAAGCCCATGGGGATCATGACGCCGCTGGCAAACATGGCAGTGAACAGGTAGCGCTGGCGCAGGGCGTCGATATTGCCTTCAAACTCATCGAACATGCGCCGCGTGTCATGGCTTTCTGGAAAGCCGATGGAGGGGGCGATGTGGCGGGTTGCCTCGTATTGCTCCAGCAGCCAGTTGCCGTGGAAGTCCCACCACTTGGCGCTGTTGAAGATGGCATCGAAGCCGGCACCCGCGGTATCGTACGTCTGGGCCGGCGAGCAACCCAGGGTCTCGGCGACGAAAACGGTGTCGGGGTGGTTATGGCGGATACGCGTGATGAGCCGGTGCCAGATCTCGGCGGGGAGCTGATAGGCGGCGTCGCAGCGAAAGCCGCGAAAGCCGAGCCCGATCAGGTGCTCAACCATTTTCACATAATAGGCCAAGAGGCCGTCGGGAGAGTCCGGGTGGCGCAGGGTCTGCTGATGGTCGAATTGGGCCAGGTCGCGCCACACGACCTTGGTGCCGTTTTCTTCGATGCAGAAGGGGTGGACGACGCTGCCGTTCTTGCGGACGAACCACTGCGGGTGCGTCTGGACCAGCGGGTTATCCTCGGCGCAGTGGTTAATCACCAGGTCGATCATCAGGGACTGGCCCAGTTCTCCGGCGGTCTTGGCCATAGCGCGGACCTGAGCGTCCGGCGTCAGGGGTGAGCCGGGGTTGTGCAGGGCTTTGTTGATAGAGAAATAGTCGGCGATGGAATAGAGGCTGCCCGAGCGCCCGAGCTTCTGGATGGGGTTGACGAAGAGCCAGTCGAAGCCCATGGTCGCGGCGCGTTTCAGATGTGGCTCCCAGGTGTCGAAAGGCCCGGCGAGCAGGGGGAACAGGTTATATATCTTCATGGTTGTCCTCGTCGTTGATGTTCATTCTTCTGACGGCGGCGCCTACCGTCTGGTCAGTAGCGGTCGTTGTCGTTGTCGTAATCGAGGTTAGCGTAGCGCCCCGGATTCTCTCGTACGCCAAACTGCAGCATTTCTCCGATTACGACAGCGACAACGATTGTGTTTAACTTATTGTTGGCTCGTTACTCAGCGGGTGCGGATGAAATCGTAGATGTTCAGATAGTCCTGCCCCGGCTGGTTCCAGGAATAGTCAGCGCGCATGCCGTTCTTCATCAGTTCGCGGAAGTCCCCCGGGAACTCAAAGTAGCAGTCGATGGCGCGCCCCAGAGCGGACTCTAGTCCCGGGCCGTCGTAGTGGTCGAAGCGGTAGCCGTTGCGTTGCTCCAGCGGGCGGTCGGAGTGGTCCTTGTCGAAGACGGTGTCGGCCAGACCGCCGACGGTGCGCACCACCGGCACCGTGCCGTAGCGCAGCGAGATGAGTTGGGTCAGGCCGCAGGGTTCAAATTCGCTCGGCACCAGCATAAGGTCCGCACCGGCATAGATGAGGTGGGCGAGGTCTTCGTCGAAGCCGATTTCCAGATGACAGTCGGGGCTGTCGTTTAGCATGCGCTTCAGGCCCCAGAAGTCGTCATTGATGGCCTTGTCCGGACTGGAGCCCAGAAGGATGAATTGTCCGCCGCGCTTCAGGGTGTAGAAGATGGCATGACGCACCAGCCCCAGGCCCTTCTGCGGGTCCAGGCGGCCGATGAAGGCGACGATCGGCTTGTCGTTGTCGGCCAGCATCAGCCGGTGGCGCAGAGCGCGCTTGTTCTCGTATTTGCCGTCGAGATGCTCAACGCTGTAGCGTACGGGGATATCAGCGTCCACCTCCGGGTTCCAGACATCGTAGTCGATGCCGTTCAGGATGCCGTCGTATTTCATGTGATGGACGTGGAGGGTTGGTTCCAGGCCGAAGCCCTGGCCCTGATCCTTGGTCTCGAAGGCGTAGCGGGGCGAGACGGTGGTCACGAAATTAGAATAGACGATGCCGGCCTTGAGCAGATTGAGTGCGCCCTTGTGGTTATTCTCGCCCATGCGCAGCCAATCGAAGAAGCGCTCCGGCGGAGTCAGGCCGGTGGCGCGTAGCAGCTCCAGCCCGGTGAGGCCCTGATGCATGAAATTGTGGATGGTCAGACAGGCGCGCGGATGGGTCATGCCGAGCTGTTGATAGAACTCGTAGAGGAAAACCGGTACCAGCGCGGTCTGCCAGTCGTGGCAGTGAATGATGTCCGGGTTCTTGCCGGCTTTCCACAGAAATTCGATCGCGGCGCGGGAGAAAAAGGCGAAGCGCAGCACATCGTCGCGGAAGCCGTAGATGGTACCGCGATTGAAGAAGTTGTCCTGGGAGTGCGGCTCGATGAAGAAGCACTTGCGCCCATGCACGAAACCGAAGAAGACGGTGCAGTGGACGGCGCCCGCGTACCAGGGCACCCACAGGTCGCGATAGACCTCGTGCAGCTCAAAAATGTGATCGTAGCGCAGGTTGGCGTACTTGGGCAGGATGATCTCGACATGGTTACCGCGAATGGCGTGTTCCCGGCTGATACCGAACACCACGTCCGCCAGGCCGCCAACCTTCGCTACCGGTGCCATCTCCGGTGTGATGTGGACGATGAACAGGCTCTGGCGATGGTTCTCCGGGGCCGGTGCAGGCGCCGACTCGGGGGCTGATTGGTAGCCGGAGTCCAGGTGCTCGACCGGCGATGGGGGTGCGGCGGAGGCGGGTACGGTCGACGTGGGCTCTGGGTCCGCCGGCGTGTCCACGGCAGCAGCTGGCGAAGCCGCCGCGGTGGGCTCCGCCGCCGGTGCCGCGGTGTCGCGGGTCGCCTGGCGTTGCGCGGCGGGCGCGTCAGTCGCGGCTGGAGCCGCGCCGGTGGGCGCTGCAATCGATGGACGGGCCGCGGCGGCCATTGCCGCGTCCGCGGCGAGCGGCGTCCCGAGGGCACTCGTCGGCGGGGACAGTGGCAGGTCGAGCGGCGTCGCCGCGGTGTTCGTTGCCGGGGGCAGCGCGGATGCGGCGCGGCCCGCGTCAGCGGTGGGGTCGCCTTGGGGGCTGATCTGGGAAGGGGCCGGCGCGGCAGTCTTCTTGGACTTGGTCGGGCTTTTTGCCATTGCTTGTCACCTGCAAGGTCTGTGCGTCACGATCACCGGAGTCGGGCCGCTACGCTCTAAGTAGGGCACGGTAACGCGCAAGCGGCCCCGGCGTGAAGCCCTTGGTTGCGGTTGGGCGCAAAAAAGAATGCTCCCCGGGGGCTGGACGCCGCGGGGTACGGACGTTTTCGGCTGGGCCTGACCCGTGCACTCGGATGTCCGCGGCGTTCATGCGTTAGAGTATCCCTTTCGCCCCCTTGGTTGCCATTGGATTGACCGACTGCACGATGCCCGACCCGTTTCTGATCCACGCCATCGCGGATGCCTCACCCCCGCCGCCGGCCAGAGTGAGCTGCCTCCTTGCTGACCCCGCGACCTGAGTGTTGGCACTCAACGTGGCCCTGATGCTTGGCTATCTCCCGCGGACCTGGTTGACTGGGGGGTGCGGGGCGCGTCACTCTCATCGCCGACCTGACCGAACTGGTGCTCGGTCTGTTCCTCGTCGGCATAACCTGGTGCGCCTCCCGGTCCGCGGGACTCGCGGGCAACGCCCCGGCTCAGCTGACGGCTGATCGCCCTTGGCTGCCTCAGCTACTGGATCGGCAACCTCTTCTGGTTTCGCGATGAGGTCCTGCTCGGGGTCAACCCCTTTCCGGGCCTTGATCATAATTCCGCCCACCTTGTTCAGTCCCGGCGTCGCCGCTCCCTTGCAGAATATGGTCTTGTGCGCGCAAACTCACATGGGCCGACCGGCCTTGGGCGGATTTGTGCTCAAGGCCTCCTTTCCGTCTCTGGCGAACCTGGGCTATCTGAGTTTCATCCCGCTGGTGCTTGCTGGCTTGCTGTATTTCATGAGGCCGCTGCAGGCTCGCGCCGAGCGCATCCAGTTCCGGCGCGATGTCGGCGTGGTCATGATCGGGGCCGGGACCCTGGTCTGGTATTTCCTGCTCCGGCCGCTCGCCGCGGCTCACTACGACAGTACGCTGGAATTGGTGCTGACATAGGCCTATAGTGCTGCTGGTCGGGGCGGCGGCGTTGGTGCTGAAACGTCGCCGGGGCCGCACTGGTGCGCCGCTCGCCTGGCTGGTGGCGGGTCTGCTGTTGCTCTTCCTGGCCGATACCTGGTTCGCCTACTAGGCCGCGCAGGGGGCCTATGTCGCGGGTGGTCCGACGGATCTGCTCTACGACCTGGGCTATCTCCTGATGATGGTGGGTCCCTATCTGGAATACCGCAGCGGCGCGGTGGCGGCGCCTCCCGTGCAGGTCCCTGATGGCCCCAGGCGCAGTCTCACGCTTTTGCCCTATCTGGCCGTCGCCTATGGGCTGCTGCTCCTGGTTGCGTTCGGATGGTTGTTGCAGACCGCACACGGGCAGTGGGGGGCGCTGCGCGGGCTGATTCTACTCCACTCGCAGGATCGTCCTCGCATCGCTGACTTTCTGGGGCTGGTCCTCGTCAGTCAAGGCGACACTGCGGTGGCCAAGTGGCGCCGGTGTCACGCGGACGGCAGTTGGCGGGACATCGAGACCCTGGCCACCAACCTGACCGCGGACCCCCCGCGTGGGCGGGGTGGTGCTGAACAGCCGCGACGTGACGGAGCGGCGGCGGCTGGAAGAGGAACTGCGGTTTCTCGCTTTCCAAGACCCCTTGACCGGGCTGGCCAACCGCGTCCTGTTGCGAGAGCGCCTTGAGCACGCACTGGGCCGTGCCGCCCGCGCCCAGGGGCCCGTCACCCTCCTGTACCTGGATCTCGTCGACTTCAAGACGATCAACGATAGCCTGGGCCATGCGGCCGGAGATGCACTGCTCCAGGTAGCGGCCGGCCGAGCGCCTGCTCCAGTACGCACGCGCCTCTGAACACGGTCGCGCGCCTGGGCGGCAACGAGTTGGCAGTCCTGACCGAGGACTCGCTGTCGCTCACGGCCGCCTCGGCGCTAGCCGCGCGCATCGGCACCCGGTTGGCGGAGTCCATGCTCCTGTGCGGGCGTGAGGTGCGGGTCACGGCGAGCATCGGGATCAGCCAGGGCAGCGCGGCGAATGGGGCCGACGCCCTGATGGGCAATGCGGACCTTGCTATGTATTCGATCAAGAGCCGTGGCAAGCAGGGTCACGTATTGTTTGAGCCGGCGATGCACACGGCGGTCCTGAAGCGAGATCGATCTGGAACAAGACCTGCGCCGGGGACTGGAGCGCGGGGAGTTCTTGCTCCACTACCAGCCGCTCATCCACCTGTCCACCAATGGCCACCAATGGCCTGGCGGGCGTGGAGGCTCTGGTCCGCTGGCAACACCCGCACCGTGGTCTGCTTTTCCCGGACGCCTTTATCCTTTATCCCGCTCGCGGAGGAGAAGGGCGAGCTGATGGTCGCGCTCGGGCGTTGGGTACTGTATTATATCTGCCGTCAGGGCAAGCTCTGGCAGAGGACCTGCTCCTGCTGCCCTCCGAGATGCCCTGGTCAATCGATCACCGTGAACGTCTCGGTGCGGCAGTTTCAGCAAGGCAAGGTGCAAGATGACTTGGCCCAAGATGTCGACGACGCACTCGCGCACTCCGGACTGGACCAGCGTTCCCTGGTGCTGGAAATCACCGAGATCACCCTGATGCAATGCACGCAGGAGTGGCTGCGTCAACCGACTGAACTCAAGACGCGGGGCCTGTACCTGACGATCGACGGCTTCGGCGTTGGCTATTCCTCGCTAGCCTACCTGCACAGGTTTCCGGTCGACATCCTCCAGTTCGATCTTGATCATAATTCCGCCCGCCTTGTTCAGTCACGGCGTCGTCGTTTCCTTTCAGAACATGATCTTGCGCGCGCTAACCCATATGGGCCGGCCTGCCTTGGGCGGATTTGTGATCAAGGCCCTCAAGCTCGACCGGTCTTTCGTCGTCTCCCTGGGCGATGACCAGGAGGACGCGCCGCTCACCCGCGCCATCGTTGTCCTCAGCGCGATGCTGAACCTGGAGACTATCGCAGAGGGCGTCGAGCTGTCGTCCCAGGCTGCGGAACTGCTGCATCTGGGCTGCCCGCTTGCCCAGGGCTATTTCTTCTCCCGGCCGCTAGACGCTTCTTCTCCCGGCCGCTAGACGCCGCGACCCTGAGCGCGGAGTGGATCGCGAGCCGCCAGGACCCCTATAAGGCGGGCCACTGGGAGTGCTGAGTCCCGCGTAGGGGCGGGTTTGAAACCCGCCGCTGCGCTCAGACCTGCTGCCGACGCGGCCACTCCAGGGTCGCCTCATCGCCGTTGAGGTGCCTGCCGTCCTGCATCTAGATCTCCCGTTTGAAGTTCTCGATCTGGCACACTTGTTCGACGATCCGGTGTTTGCGCGGGTCCTGTCCGGCGAAGCGCACCCCGACCTCGAAGCCGTCCGGGAGCGGCTCACACAAGGCGACGACGCCCCCGGTCTCGAACACCGGTTTCGCCACCGGGATCGCGATATGGATGGTGACGCCGATGTCGATCGTCACCAGGGAGCGAAAGCACAGGCCGCCACGGCCGATGTTGCGCAGGTATTCGCGCCCGGGTGGGATTACCTCGCTCAGTTGCACATCGACGGGGCAATCGGTGGTGTGCCGAATGTACCTGCGCATGGTCACTCGATGGGGCCCTTGGTCGTCTGGCGCTGCGGCGTGATGATCCGCGATCAAGCGGCCGGTGGGCAAACCGAATCGTCGTCCCGCGGCTCACCTGGCCGCGCCTGCTTGGCCCGCCGAAAAAAGATTCTCTCACGGAGACACAGAGAAAGATGACAATTAGGCTCTGAAATGAACTTGCGATTTTCGTGGCGGCGGGGGAATTATTTTTCCAGGTTTACGGTTCTGTCGCCGATTCTATTTTCTCCGTGTCTTTGTGTCTTTGTGAAAAGATTTGAGCACTATGGGTAATGGTATGATTGCAAGGGGTAGGGCGTGGCGTGGGTCTGTCCGGCGGCGTCGGGTGTGTGCAAGCGGGGTTGGCCGGTGGACCTGAAGTGACGCATGGCGACCGTCGTCATCGCCGAGAAGCCGAGTGTGGCTCGGGACATCGCCCGGGTCCTGGGAGCCAACCGCAAGGGCCAGGGATACCTGGAGGGCAACGGCTGGTGCGTCACCTGGGCGCTCGGACACCTGGTTCACCTGGCGGAACCGGACGACTATGGCCCGCCTTGGAAGGGGCGCTGGAATGCGGCCCAACTGCCCATGCTGCCGGAGCATTGGCGCCTCAAGCTCGATCCCAAGACCGCGGACCAGTTCCAGGTCGTGAAGGCTCTCATCAATGACCCGGCCCACGCGCGTCTGGTCTGCGCCACCGATGCGGGGCGCGAGGGGGAGCACATCTTCCGGCTCATCTATGAGCAGGCGCGTTGCCGCAAGCCCTTCGACCGGCTCTGGGTGTCGAGCCTCACCGACGAGGCGCTGTGGGCCGCTTTCCAGGCCCTGAAGCCCGGCAGTGCCTACGACAACCTAGCCCGCGCCGCCCGCGCCCGCGCCCAGGCGGACTGGCTGATCGGCATGAACCTGACCCGTGCCTACACGGTCCACAACCGGGTCCTGTGCACCATCGGCCGGGTCCAGACCCCGACGCTGGCGACGATCTGTGCCCGGGACGCGGAGATCGCCGGTTTCACCAAGACCTTTTTCTATGAACTCCTCGCCCACCTGGCGGAGGGCTTTCTTGCTCGCTACAGCCTGGAGGGGGAGACGCGGATCGGCACAAAGGCGGAGGTGGAGCTTCTGCAACGGGAGATCGACGCGGCCATCGAACCCCACCGGACGGGGACGGTGCGGGAGTTGGACATCCAGTTGGCGCACAACCGGCCGCCGCCGCTCTACGACCTGACCACCCTACAGCGCGACGCCAATCGCCGCTATGGGCTGACCGCCGCCGCGGTCCTGGAACTGGCCCAGGCTCTCTATGAGACCCACAAGCTGATCAGTTACCCCCGCACCGAGAGCCACCACATCGGCGAGGACCTGGTGGATCAGCTCCCCGGCATCCTGAAGGGCCTGGACCACCTTCAGGCCCCGGTCGCCCTGGCGCGGCTGGCGGCCGGACACCGCCTGGGCCGCGCCTATGTGGACCAGACCAAACTCACCGACCACCACGCCATACTGCCGACCGGTCGTCGCGCCTCCGCGGGTCTGAGTGGGCCGCTGCGGTCGGTCTATGGCCTGGTCCAGACCCGCTTCGTCTGCGTTTTTCTGCCCGATCAGGTGGTGGAGGAGACCCGCGTGCTGCTCGCCATCGGCGGTGCGGACTTCGTCGCCCGGGGGGCACAGGTGATGGACCCGGGGTGGACCATCGCCGAGGATGGCGGTGGCGCGGTCCGTGCCAAGGCGCCAGCGGGCGTCGCGACGGGGCAGGGTAGCGAACCGGCCGGCGCGGCCACCCCGCAGGAGGCCAACGAGGAGCAGATCCTGCCGCCGCTCAAGGTCGGCCAGGACGTCCATGTGGTGCACCTCGAGGTGCGCGAGCGCGCGACCAGCCCGCCGCGCCCCTTCACGGACGCGACCCTGCTCGGTGCCATGAAGAATGCCGGGCGCACCATCGAGGACCGAGACCTGGCGCGGGCCATGAAGGCGAGCGGCCTCGGCACCCCGGCGACTCGCGCCGAGACCATCGAAAAGCTGATCCGCACCGGGTATGTGGAGCGTCAACGCAAGCAGTTGCGGGCGACCGAGAAGGGACGGGTGCTGATCGAGCGGGTAGCTGCGCCGCTCAAGAGTCCGGAACTGACCGCCGCCTGGGAGCAGCGACTGCGCGAGGTGGAGGAGGGCGCCCGGCCGGTGGCCGAGTTCAACCAGGCGATTATGGACCTGGTGCGCGACCTGATCCCGCGCGTCTGGCAGGGGCCGGCTTTCTCCGCGGAGCAGGTCGATCAAGCGCGGGCCGCCCAGCCGCAAGGCGGTCGCCCGGGCGCCGCCCGCGGCGCGCGCAAGGGTGCGTTACCGCGTCCCGCCGGGCTCGGCACCTGTCCCGGGTGCGGCCAGGGCGAACTGATGGAGACCGCCCGCGCCTTCGGGTGTAGCCGGTATCGCGAAGGCTGTGCCTTCGCCGTGTGGAAGACGGTGGCGAGGGTCAAGTTGACCAAGGCTCAGGTGCGGGAACTGCTGGGCAAGGGCCGGATCGGTCCCATCGAAGGCTTCCAGTCCAAGGCCGGCAAGTCCTTCAAGGCCGCGCTGAAGCTGGGCGCGGACGGGCAGGTGGCGTTCGACTTTGGCCCGAGCCCGGATCCGGCGTCCGAGCCGCGCCCTGGGAGCGATAGGGGTACTTTGCCGCCGTCCCCTGCGGTGAACCCCAAGTCCGCGGCGACGGCGAAGGCCCCGCCCGCCCGCGGACCCACAGGTCTCACCTGTCCCAAGTGTGGCCAAGGACAGATCATTCAGGGACATCGCGGTTTCGGCTGCAACCGCTATCGTGACGGCTGCGACTTCGCGGTGCTGCGGGAGCAGTTTAACAAGGCGTTGACTGACCTCCAGATCGCGGCCCTGATTCGGGACGGACACACGCGCCAGATCAAGGGTTTCACTGACGACCAGGGCAATCGCTTCGATGCCCGTCTGGAGCTGAACAGTGGATTCAAGGTGCGAGCGCTGCGGGAACCGGTGAGCGAAGAACACGGATTGTCGGAAAATGAAGGCAAGCTTACAGGGTAACGTCGATCTATGGCATGGCCAGTTGGATCGGGCGATCCTCGACCAGATCGACGCGGCCCGGCCGATTGCGGTCTGGCAACGCTCGTGCCATGAGTGGATTCTTAACACCGCCGCGCTCAAGGCGTTCGGCGTCACCGAGGCCGCGACGCAGGCCTTGATCATAATTCCGCCCACTTTGTTCAGTCCCGGCGTTGCCGCTTCCTTGCAGAACATGGTCTTGCGCGCGCAAACCCACATGGGCCGGCCGGCCTTGGGCGGATTTGTGATCAAGGCCCGCGACGCAGGGCGGGGGTCTGGCCAGCGAGCAATCGAATTGGGCCGAAGGGCATTTCTGGGAAACCGGCCAGAACCTCATAATCGGGCCTATGCTCAAGGTGTTGGCCACGCCGGAACGGCTGACCTTCGGCTTGAAGCAGATGGTCGCTTATGAGCATGCGCACGGGGTCACCGCTTATAACAAGCCGGGGGCGCTCGTGACGCCGGAGATTTGGAAATTTTACTTGCAAATCCTGGGCGCTAGCAAAGTACCGATGTATGCGGCCTTTCTGGCCGACGGACGCGGCATCGTCGATCATGTCAGTCTGGACGGGGCGCTCGATGCGGTGGAACAAATCGTCGCGCTGGCACCGCCGGAGTCGGGTCGAAAATTGATGTTCCTCCCTATATACTTAGCTAATGCCAAATTTTCGGTTTCCTCTCCGACCGGTTATTTCAAAGTTTTCCGTCAGCAAGGAGCGCAAGTCGTCCTGGTACTCGCCCGTGTTACTGAAGAAGTCTGCGCAGGCTTTGCGAAACCCGTCAAATGATTCGTAATACTTGTTATACAGAATT
>JADNEJ010000399.1 GCA_016292295.1 Candidatus Thiodictyon intracellulare | reverse complement strand
CGCCGGTGGGCGGCACGCAGCTCGGCGAGTTGTTCGGTGGAGAGGGTCTAGTCGAACATAGAGACGATAGTATATCGACGTCGGCCGGTTACGCTAGGGCCATGAGCGAAAATCTCAGATGAAACGTATATAGTAACTGACGTTATCGCAAATAAAGAAGATGGATGTGGCTATCTGGATGTGGCTATCAGGTTCGCTTGCTCAAGCTATTTAAACAAGGCAATCGTGAACGCGGCGTCGATAGTCTCATCAAATCGGACCTCTGCGCCCAACGACTGAACATTGATCGCACCGTTGATGTTCAGCCGCTGGCGACCCGTATTGCTCTGGACCGGGTGCTCCTTTCCGCGCTTGATCCAACCGAATCCGATCACCGCGTTATGTTGCGGATAGATCGCATCCATGAAATAGATCACATCACATTCAGCGTTGTTTTTTTTGATATTTTCGTACTTCTCAACGAATGCCTCTTAAATCTCTGGAGCCGGGTGTTTACCGGGTTCCAATTTGGCTTTCTTGTAGACGTAGCCGACCTTAGTATCACAAATCCGCCCAAGGCCGGCTGGCCCATGTGAGTTTGCGCGCGCAAGCCCATGTTCTGAAAGGGAGCGGAGACGCCGGGACTGAACAAGGTGAGCGGAATAAGGTGAGCGGAATTATGATCAAGGCCAACTGCGTGTCGTCGAGCAGAGCTTCTGCTACCACTATAGCTCATCTGCAGCAACCCATCAAGGCCGCCCTTCTTGTAACGCTTGAAATAATCGCGAGCAGTGTCTGGGTCGATCAGCACGGCATCGGCCACATCGGCCGGCGCACGCCCCTTACCGAGCAAGATCACGGCGTTGATCCGATAGGCCTCGCGCACGTCCCGGGCGGCGCGGTGGGCCGCACGCAGTTCGGCGAGTTCGTGCTTGTCGAGACGGTAGTCCAGCATGAAGGCAGTTTACCAAAACTCTCGGCAGGTTACCCGCCGCGACTAAACCGAAATCTCAGATTAGAGACGTATAGCGTCAACCGGGGGCGCCGGTCGGGAAGGTCGCACTTCAGCTTGGTGACCAGATCGACGCCCATGTTCTCGTGCCCCGCTCAGTACGCGGGTGGCTCGGTCTCGGGGCCGAACAGGTTGGTCAGGGTGCGAGCATCGAAGATGCCGTCGAGCCAGGCGTCGATCTGCGCGTTATAGGGGCCTTGACAATCCGTGCCGTCGCCCTGGTCGGCAGCGGACCGAAGCGGCGGACATAACCTATGCAAGGGTGTCGCGCTCGGCGGCGGCGATCGGCGCGTCCTACACCCACCCGCTGCCACAACTCGGGGGCACGGGCCTTGAGCTGCGCATCGTCGTCGATGACCAGCGGCGCCAGTACGGCCGGATAATGGTTCTGCGGCTCGCGCTTCAGCCAGTATGGCAAGAAGCGGTCCAGATAGACGGCCCGCACCGGCGAGTCGGCCCCGCTGATCCGGCGCGGAAACCGGGGCGCCAGATCCGCGCGCAGGAAGACCCCGATCCCCTGCACATCACACCTGGGGTGCCGCTCGCCGTAAAGACCGATCTTGGTCAGCGGGTTATACCAGGCCGTCTCCGCCGCCTACCCCTGGAATTCCAGGACACATACAGGCCCGTAGTGACCGTCCGGCTCGCAGATGCCGTCCAAGCGCCACTCCAGGCTATTGACGGTCAGCGAGCGGAAACTGTATGCGCCTTCCAGGCTAATCCCGCCGGTCAGTACCTGGAAGGCCTAAGGTCCGGCGTTGAAATACAGATAAATGGGCTGGTCGGTTTTCATGATGGCTCGTGATGGATGATAGCCGCATCGGCGGGGCGAGTCCCGGCTCCGCGGGCGGTTTCGCACGGCTGGCTGCAGGGCGTGCACCGCCGATTGTGGGCGAGCGGGCCGCCAAGACCCGGGGAACTCGCAGCACCAGAACATGAAACCGCTCTGTAGCGGTCCTCTGTAGCAGTCCGTTTACCAGCTCGACCAGCGATCCCGGTAGTCGCCGGTGCCAGGTGGCGACCGTGGATCGAGCCGCTCGCGCAGGTGGGCGATCCAATCGCGGGTGCGCTGGAGGTCCGGGTGACCGGGGTCGAGGACGCGCTCTTGGTCCGCGAGCAGGGACTCGAAGTCCGCCAAGGCAGCGGCAAGCAGTTCCGGCGAATCAGCATCCACCCGCAGCGCGGCCAGCTTGCATCCCAGTGCGACCCGCACGGGGAGCTCCTGCGGCTGATCAGCAAGGGCCCGTTGCAGCAGGCGAATCGCCCGCAGGGCATCGGTGTCCCTAATCCGGCCGGCCCCCTCGCCCTGGCGATGCTGCGTGAGTAGCAGCCGGACGCAGTGCTGGGTCTCGGGGTCGGGGTCCGCGAGCGGGTGTGCGGCGAGCGCGGCGGCGAGTCGGTCGCGCTCGCACCCGAGGTCCTCCTCAAGGAAATGCTAGTCGCGCGCGGCAGCGGCGATGGCGAGCTGATCGGGCTCGTTGAAACGGCGCAGCGACTCGGCCACCGCACGCACCCAACCATGGGAGATGCGGTCCTGCTCTAGGGTCTTGGCCAGCGCGTCGTGTGCCGCAAGCTCAAGGCACCCGGCGATGGCCTCAGAGGCGATGGCGCGATGCCAGGCGGCGTCCTCGTCTGGGATGGTGAGCGCCTGCTGGGCGGGCTCAGGCAATTCGTCCCAGAGCTCCCGGTGGATGTCCTCGACCCGGCGCGGCAGCCGCTCGATGTCCGCCGGGTCGAGCCGCAAGCCGCCGCCCTGGGCGCCCCCGCGGCGATATTTGGGGAGGGTGCAGATCAGCTCCAGCGGCAGCGGGTTGTTGAAGCGGACGGCGAGCCGCACTAGCGTCGCAGGGTCGGTGCACGGGTAATCGGCGCGCACCAGCGCCGCCAGGTCGGCGGGAGGGAGTGCGTCGAGCCGCGCGCCCGCCGGGAAGGGCGCCGGCGCGGGGCGGTCGTGGCGCACACGAAGACACCGTGAGGCGATGATGGGCTCAGCGGCCAGGGCCACCACGCGCGCGCGGCGCTCCAGTTCGCCGGGCCAGGTGCTGGTGGCAACGAGCAGCGCGGCGTTGGAACGCACCAGGCGCTCGATCAGCTCCTCGACCAGCGGCGTGGCACGGTGCAGGTCCTCGACGAAGACGATGACCGGCAGCCCCGGGCGGGCGAGCCGGGCCAGCATGGCAAGGGTCTCGTCGACCGGGTCCGGATGCGGGTCGCGGTTCAGGAGGCCGACGGCGACGAGGACCTCGCGGTGACGCCGGGTCTCGGCGACCTTGCCGACCCCAAGCCGGGCAAGCTTGACAAGCAATCCACCGCCGGGGATGCCGGCGCTTGCGGCCCACTCCAGCGCCATACCGACGCCATGGCCGGCCAGCTCGTCGCCCACATCGCCGCCCGCCTATCCGAGCCGGAAGCGGCTCGGAGTCAGGCGTTCCGCCAGCGACGCGAGCCTGGCCCAGGCGGCGTCGAGATAGACCGCATGGGCCTCGATCTTCTGCAAGTCTTCGAGCAGGCTCTGGGAGGTGGTACTGCTGCGCTGCTCGCAGGCGATGCCCCACCAGAAGAAGCAGCCCGGCAAGGCGCCCGGTGCGCGGTCGAAGCGGGCCGGGTCCGGAAAGACGCGCTTGCGGCGAGAGGCGACATCGCCCGGGGTGACGTCGGTTGCCTCCCGGATGGTGGCGGGCCAGTAGCGCCCGGGGCCGGTGCCATCCGCGCCGGGGGTCGCGCTCGGGCGCGCGGCGAGCCGCGCATAGAGCACCTGGGCGACGCGGGCCTTGCACCGGCCGGACGGAGCCCTCAGCGAGACCCACCGGGCCTCGCCCAGCGTCTCGGCCTCGGCCAGGATGGCGACGAGCCCGTCGAGCAGACGGATGCGGGACTCGCCGAGAAAGGGGGGCTCCGCGGGCCGCGCGTCTGTCGTGCTCATGCAATAGGCACCTCCGGTGCCGTGATGTGGGATCGGGGCTCCAGTCAGAATTCGGATTGTCGCGACCGGGGGCCGGGCCGGACAAGCGGGGGTACGTGCCGCACCGCTCTCGCACACGCGGATCGCGGCCGGCAGGAGGCTACGGCAGTTTGCAAGGTCGCGTCGTGGCTGAAGCCGCTCCCACCGGGTCCCAGCCGGGCTTTCACGGTAAAGCACTGGCCTCCGGTCACGTCTTGCGGGTGCGAAGTTCTGCGGAAACCACCCTCAGTCCCCATACTCCCCGGCTCGCCGGGCATCGCCGCGCACGCGCTCGACCGGGTAACGCCGCTCGTTGATGGCGATCTTGCGGTAGGCAGCGGCAATGGGGTCTACGCCTAAGCGTTCAGCAAGCCGGAGGAGATAGATCAGGCAGTCCGCTAACTCCAGGGCGACCGCCTCCTTCTTCTCCGGGGTCAAGTCCCGGCTTTGAGCCTCACTCAACCACTGGAAGTGCTCCAGGAGTTCGCCGGCCTCCCCGGCCAGGGCCATGGACAGATTCTTGGGTGAGTGGAACTGCTCCCAGTCGCGCTCACGGGCGAAGCGGACCAAGCGGGCGTTGAGGCCGTCCAGGCTGTCCATGGCCGTCAGGCCACCGACCGCGCCCGCGCCCGGGCGATGGCGGCGCGTACCTGGGCCGGGGCCGTGCCCCCCAGGTGATCACGGGCGGCCACCGAACCATCCAGGGTGAGGACGGCGTAGACGTCGGGCTCGATGCGGCCTGAGAACCCGCGCAGTTCCTTGATGCTCAGTTCCGCAAGGTCACGCCCCTCACGGACCCCCAGGGCCACCGCCTGGCCGACGATCTCGTGGGCATCGCGGAAGGCGATACCCTTGCGCACCAGATAGTCCGCCAGATCCGTGGCGGTGCTAAACCCTTGGGCGGCGGCGGCACGCATTCGGTCGCGGCGGCAGGTCAAATGGCCCATCATGTCGGCGTAGACCTTGAGGCAGCCCTTGACATTGTCCACGATGTCGAAGAGCGGCTCCTTGTCCTCCTGGTTGTCCTTGTTGTAGGCGAGCGGCTGGCCCTTCATGAGCGTCAACAGACCCATCAGGTGCCCGAAGATCCGCCCGCTCTTGCCGCGCACCAGTTCCGGCACGTCCGGGTTCTTCTTTTGCGGCATGATGGACGACCCGGTGCAGAAGCTGTCGGACAACTCCACGAACCCGAACTGGGCCGAAGACCACAGGATCAACTCCTCGGAGAAGCGCGACAGGTGCATCATCAGGATCGCCGCGGCGGCGGTAAACTCAATGGCGAAGTCCCGATCGGAGACCGCGTCCAGGGAATTCTCTGCGGGACGCGCAAAGCCCAGGAGGCGGGCGGTAAAGGCGCGGTCGATGGGGTAGGTGGTCCCGGCCAGAGCGGCGGCCCCGAGCGGCATCACGTTGACGCGGCCGCGACAATCGGCCAGGCGTGCCCGGTCCCGCTCCAGCATCTCGAACCAGGCCATCATGTGGTGGCCGAAGGTGATCGGCTGTGCGACCTGGAGGTGGGTGAAGCCGGGCATCACCGTGTCGGCCTCGCGTTGCGCGAGGTCCAACAGGGTGTCTTGGAAGAGGGTGATCGCGCCGCGGATGTTGTCGATCTCCTCGCGCAGCCACAGCCGCACATCGGTGGCTACTTGGTCGTTGCGGGAGCGCCCAGTATGCAGGCGCTTGCCGGCCTCGCCGATCGCCTCGGTCAGCGCGGTCTCGACGTTCATGTGGACATCTTCCAGGGGGATGGACCAGACAAACTCGCCGGCCTCGATGCGGCTGCGCACCGCCAGGAGACCGGCGCAGATCTGCTCGCCCTCGGCCTGACTGAGAATGCCCTGGCGGGCGAGCATCGTCGCATGGGCGATGGAACCTTCGATGTCGTAGCGGTAAAGTCGACGGTCGAAATCCACCGAGGCCGTAAAGGCCTCGACGAAAGCGTCCGTCGGGGCGCTGAAGCGCCCGGTCCAGGGTTTACCGACGACGGCAAACGTGGTTTGACTAGGCTCGTGCATCATGAGGTCCGACCGGTGACAAATTTTGTCATTCTACATGCGCCCCCGTCAGGGTTGGACCTAAAGCAATGCAACATCTCCTGGGGGCTCCGGAACCGGCCCCGCGGCGCAAGGCCTTCCTGCCGAATTTCTGCCGGGTGCCCGTGATCCTAGTCGTGGTGCTGACCGCCCAACTGCTGGGAATCAGCCTCACCCTGGCATCGCGCCGACCGCTCGCCGAGTTCTTGAAACATCTGGTTTTCATGGCTTTTTTCGTTTTGACCATTTCACTGTCCACAAGCGCCGTGCTCTGCACCATGCGCCCGGCGCTGCTGCGCGTCGGCGATCGGACGGCCACACTGCTGGCTTGGCTGCTGCTGGTTACCACCACCGGACTGGTGACCTGGGGGGCCTACCGCTTCACGCCGGACCCGATCCACGCCCAGTTCTTCCCGGGCGATGGACTCCCCGGGATTCTGATCCGCAGCCTGGGTATCGGTGCCATCCTGGGGGGCAGGCTGCTGCGCTATCTGTATCTGCACCACATGTGGCGGCTGAGGCCAAGGCCCGCTTCCAGAAGCTCCAGGCCCGGATTCGGCCCCAAACAGTATGAACACCATTGCCAACCTGACCCAGACCAACCTCCGAGTCGCCGAAGAGGTGGTGCAGGACCTGGCGGATCTCTTTCCCGCCACCCTGGCGAACCCGGACGAGACCTCCCCCCTATCCAAGGAGCTAGAATTAGCCTACCGCTATCTCAATATCGAGAAACAACGGCTCGGGGAGCGCCTGCAGGTCCTGTGGGATGTCGAGGATTTGCCGGGCGACGCGATACTGCCGCCATTGATACTTCAACCGTTGGTCGAGAACGCGGTCTATCATGGTATTGCGACGTCGCGTCGTCCCAGGCTGATCCGCATTAGTGGGCGTTATCGTCGGGCGCAGGTGAATTTGAGCGTGCCCAATACCCTGCCCGATGATAACGAGCCGGGAGACCGCCACACCAGCGGCAACCATATGGCGCTCGACAACGTCAAGCAGCATATGGCGGGCATGTTTGAAGGTGAGGCGCGCGTGATCATCTCGCGGATCGAGGGCGATTATCAGGTCCGGCTGGCGTTCCCTTACCCATGAAAAAAGAAATGAAAATCCTTGTCGTTGACGATGAATCCCCGGCCCGGCAACGGTTGGTCCGCCTGCTGCCCGAGATCCAGGAAAATTACGAACTGGCAGGTGAGGCGAGCGACTGCATCGAGGCGGTGGAACTGTGCCGCTCCAAGCCCGTGGACCTGGTGCTGATGGACGTGCAGATACCCGGCCTCAATGGGCTGGATGCGGCCCGTCAGATCTCGCACATCGAGCCGCCGCCGGCCGTGTTCCTTGTCACTGCCGACGAGCAGTACGCCCTGGCCGCCTTTGAGCGGAAGGTGGAGGATTATCTGGTCAAACCGGTCCGGCGCGAGCGCCTCCAAGAGGCCCTGGAGCGGGCGCGCATTCCTACCCGCCCGCAACGCGCCGCACTCGCCACCCGCGACGAGGCCCACCCCGGGCGGCGGCTCTCGCTCAGCGCCCATTACCGGGGCTGGCTGCAGACCGTCCCCATTGAGGACATCATCTTCCTCCAAGCCGAGCACAAGTACGTCACGGTGCGCCACACCGGCGGCGAACTCCTGGTGGACGAGTCCCTGAAGGCCCTGGAGGACGAGTTTGAAGACTTCTTCCTGCGCATCCACCGCAATGCACTGGTGGCACGCTCGCGCCTCTTCGCCCTGGAGAAGGGCACGGACGGCGGCATCGAGGTGCGGCTGCGTGACTGTCCGGAGCGACTCCCGGTCAGCCGCCGCCGCCTGGCCGATATCCGCCGTTGGCTGAGTGCCGGCACGCCCTAGCTTTCCCCGGTGCCGACACTCTCAAACCCAAGCCGCAATTGGCGCCCCCAACTCCTGGCCCTGGTGCTGCTCGCCCTGATCGGTACCCTGCCCTTCTGGCTCAGCGACCTGGATCTGCGCACGGCCGCGCTCTTCTATCATCCCGCGGCCGCGGACCCCTGGTGGGAGTCCAACCGC
The DNA here is from genome assembly GCA_016292295.1 of Candidatus Thiodictyon intracellulare. Taxonomy (GTDB): domain Bacteria; phylum Pseudomonadota; class Gammaproteobacteria; order Chromatiales; family Chromatiaceae; genus Thiodictyon; species Thiodictyon intracellulare. The sequence goes on along the minus strand of JADNEJ010000399.1, from coordinate 3,292 downwards.
GGCCCCTGGGCCTTCCTCTACCAGGCCTCGCCGTTGCTCGGGGGCCTGATCTTGATCGGCAGCTTGCTCAGCATCGCCGCGACTCGGATCTGGCGCTCTCAGCGGCGCCGGCGCCGCTACGCGGTCTTTGTCCTGGCCGCGACCCTGCTCGGACCAGGCCTGGTCATCAACGGGGTCATCAAGGACTACTGGGGACGCCCAAGGCCCCATCAGACCATCGAACTCGGCGGCACCCAGGCCTATGTCCCGCCGCTTAAGCGCACCCCCGGGGGTCTGGGTAAGTCCTTCCCCAGCGGCCACAGCGCAGTCGGCTTCGCCCTGGGGGCCTTCTATTTCATCTGGGCGCGCCGACGGCCGCGGCTCGCCCTGGCCGCGGCGCTCATCTCGATCACCCTGGGCACTCTGCTCGGGATCGGGCGGATGACCGCCGGGGATCACTTCCTCTCGGACATCATCTGGTCGGCGGTGCTGACCTATGGGGTGGCCTTCGTGCTCTATTGGCTGGTCCTGCGCATTCCCCAGTGGGAGAACGCGACGGCTTTGCGGTGGCCGCAAGCCCCGCGGCGCCTGCGTCACCCCAGGCTGACTGCAGGGGCCTACCTACTCGCCGCGGCGACCCTCCTGTTCGCCGTTCTGCTCGCCACCCCGGTACAGGAGACCAGCAACCTCGGGATCGAGCCGTTGCCCGCTGCGTCCGGGCCGCGCACCCTGCGCCTGGCGGCAGACGCGGCGACCCTGACGCTGTTTCAACTAGGCACGACCGCGATTACCGCCGGTGAGGCGGCTTCCATCCGCCTCAAGGGGCGCGGCTTCGGCCTGCCCGCCAGCCGCGTGCAGGGCCGCCTGGAGCGAGCGGACGACACTCTAACCTACACCGTTACCCACACCGGTGTCTTTACTGAAAGAGACAGCACGGTCACGGTCGGCATCGACCCGAGCGCCTGGGAGCGGATCGAAATGACCACGGGCAGCGGCGACATCCGCGCCTACCCGCTGGGGAACCGGCGACCGCAACTGGCGCTGACGGCCGACCAGGGGCTGGTGCTGGACGAAAACCGCGCCCCCATCAGCGCCCACACGGGTCCCGCGGGGGCCTCCCGGTGACGCCGCCCGGCCGCCGCCAAGCAACCATCACGGAGCAACGCCGATGTGCGGTATAGCCGGAGTTCTGATGCGCGCGGGTCGCTACCCGGACCCGGAGCAACTGCGCGTCATGGCCGCCGCGCTCGCCCACCGCGGCCCGGACGACCGGGGCGCCTACTGTTGCGGATCAGTCGGCCTGGCCCAGACCCGGCTCTCCATCATCGGACTGGCCACCGGCCACCAGCCTATGGTCGCGGTGGAAGACAAACTCGCCCTGGCCGCCAACGGTGAGGTCTACAACTATCTCGAGCTGAACGAAGAACTGCGGGCGTCCGGCCGCGTTCTGCGCACCGACTCCGACTCCGAAACCATCCTGCACGCCTATGCGGTCCACGGGCTGGGCTGTCTCACCCGGCTGCGCGGCATGTATGCCTTCGCCCTGCACGACGCCCGCTCCGGGCAATTGATCCTCGCCCGCGACCGGCTCGGCATCAAGCCACTGTTCTATGTAAAGCTGCCGGACCGGATAGTTTTCGCATCGGAAATCAAGGCCCTGCTCCTGTGCCTCCCGGGCCGGCCGGAGGTCGAACCGGGAGCACTGCGCCGCTTCCTCCAAAACCAGTTCGCCGGGGGCGAGAAGACGGTGCTTCACGGCATCCGCCGGGTGGTGCCCGGCGAGGCCCTAGTCCTGCAACCGGACCTGAGCATCGAGCGTCACCGCTACTGGTCAGCCCTTGCGGTCGCTCCCCGGACCATCGGGGCCGCGGCGGCCCAAGAGGAGTTGGACCAACTCATGCACGCGGCCATGTGCGAGCACATGCGCGCGGACGTCCCCTTCGGGCTCTTCCTCTCTGGCGGGGTAGACTCGGCGGTACTCGCCGCCCTGCTGCACGCCCACGGGGCCGGGCGCATCCGCTCCTTCTCCGTGGGCTACCGCGGCACCCGCCTAGCCCATGAACTGGACGAGGCGGCGCGGGTGGCGGCGCATTTCGGATTCGATCACCAGCCCCTGGAACTGACTCTACAGCAGGTCTTCGCCCGTATCCCCCACACCGTGTGGGCGGCTGATGAGTTGATGCGCGACTATGCGAGCTTGCCCACCTCCATCCTCGCCCAGGCGGCCGGGGACGAACTCAAGGTGGTCTTCTCCGGAGAGGGCGGCGACGAGGCCTTCGCCGGCTACCGCCGCTACCACCCGCGCCCCCTGGAGCGCTGGTTCAAGACCCTGCGCCACCCCGGCAGCGGGGGCTTTCGCACCCGCGGCCAGTGGTCGCGCCACTGGTCACGACTGCTCTTGGGTCCGCGGCTAAGCGCCGCCCCCGGGCCGGACCGCGCCCCCTTTCTCGCCACCTGGGCCGCGACCCCATCGAATTGGTCGGCAATGCAGCGGCGCCAATACACGGATCTGGTGACCGCCCTGCCGGACAACCTACTGGTCAAGACCGACCGGATGCTCATGGCCTTCGGGGTCGAGGGGCGCGTACCCTTTCTCGACCACCGCGTCGTCGAATTCGGCCTCTCACTGCCGGACCGGCTCAAGGTCCGTCGGCACCGGGGCAAGTGGCTGTTGCGGCACTGGACCGAACCGCTGCTGCCCCCCGGACATCTGGAGCGCCCCAAACGCGGCTTCCACGTCCCGGTGGGTGACTGGCTGACTGGCGATCTGGCGCGGCGCCTGGGCGAGCGGCTGGCGGCCAACCGGGGCATCTGCGAGTGGTTCAAGCCCGCCGCCATCCCCGCCCTGGTCGCGGCGCACCAGGCCGGCCGCGGTGGTGAACGGGAACTGTTCGGACTCATGCAATTCGCCATCTGGCACCGGATCTTCATCGAGGAAGCGGGGCTGGTACCGGCGCCGGATGAGGACCCGCTGGAGTGGGTGTGAGAACAATAGTAGGCCCCTAATGACGCTCGATGTACCGGCCTCCATTTCTCTCACTGAGACACAAACTGAAGTTTCCTGGTTCTGAAGCCCGCGCAGGGACAAATATTTGGGGTCTGGAGTTTCGTAGGGGTTTGCGTAGATCTCCGCAAACCCCTCGAAAATCCACCCACCGCTACCCCCCGTCCCTCCGGCGCCCCCCTGGCAAAGCCGCAAACTTCAGACACAAAGACACGAACTACCACCTGCTCCTGATCCGCGAGCGAGTTGACGTGATTCCCCTCGGCCCAGATGGTGCGGCGCACGCGCGCCAGGCAGTCGGAAAAGGTG
>JADNEJ010000088.1 GCA_016292295.1 Candidatus Thiodictyon intracellulare | reverse complement strand
ACGTCGGCCGGTTACGCTAGGGTCCTGAGCGAAAATCTCAGATGAGACGTGTATACATCATAAACCATCGGGTCGCCGCTAGCGCGGTAGGTTGGGGTGAGGAACGAAGCCCAACATCCCTGGTGCAGCGTTGGGGTTCCTTCGTCACCCCAACCTACGTCCTTACCGCCTGGGTTTGCTTGGTCTCTCGCCGCCCCACCGGCGGAGTGCCCCTCATGCGCCGGCCTTCTTCTTCATCAGCAATATCGCAAGCGCAATCGACTGCAACTTGCTCTCCGGGCTGTCGACGTGCGAGGGCACCACGACCGGGGTCTTGCATCCGACGACGACCCCGGCGAAGACCACCTTCACCCCGATTTGCAGCGCCTTGTAGATGGAGGGCCTTGATCACAAATCCGCCCAAGGCCGGGCGGCCCATGTGGGCTTGCGCGCGCAAGGCCATGTTTTGCAAGTGGGGCGGCGACGCCTAGACTGAACAAGGTGGGCGAAATTATGATCAAGACCACGTCGGCCCGCCCCGACACCTCGCCTTTGATTCCTTAAGTGCGCGGCGGCGTAGGGGGAGATCGCGTTGTCGAGCGCGAAGGGCCCATCGACGGTGCAGCTGGGGAGTTGCCCCAGACGGCACATCTGGGTGAGCTGCTCGGCGTCCAGCGTGGCCTGCTTTACGCTCGGTTGGAGGTCCTTGTTCTCGATCTTCTCGATGAACGACAGCGCCGCCACCCCTGGGTGTTTATATCCCAGCGCGTGCATGACGTCCACCGCGTTCATGACAATATCGCGTTTGCGGCCCAGGTCCGTGGCTATATTGATTCCCGCGTCGGTGATGATCATGATCGGGTTTTCACGGCATTATGTAGCAAACTGAAGTTTCCGGGTTCTGAAACCCGCGCAGGGCCAAACACTTGGGGTCGTGAGTTTTCGTAGAGGTTTGCGTGGATCTCCGCAAACCCCTCGCCCCCCCCCACCGCTATCCCCCGCTCCTCCGGTGCCCCCCTAGAAAAGCCGGAAACTTCAGGTAGCAAAAGCACATGGCTATTTATTCATTAGACTTGGCTACGACTTTCCGATTCTGAGCCAGCCCCGGCAGACGGATTTCTCACCGAAATCTGGGAGATCCCGGCGCTCACCCGCCCGCATCGCACTGAGTTGCCGCCAGATTCTACGTAACAAATTGATTCGATAACTATTTGCAGTTGCTACATAATGCCGGGTTTTCACCGGGTGAGGTGAAGGCTCCGACGTGGCTTATCACCCGGTCCGTACGCAGCCCGTTACTCTTACGCAGCATCTCGCCGGCCTTGATCACAAATCCGCCCAAGGCCGGCCGGCCCATGTGGGTTTGCGCGCGCAAGAGCATGTTCTGCAAAGGGGCGCCGCCGCCGGCACTGAACAAGGTGGGCGGAATTATGATCAAGGCCATCTCGCCCATCAGGTCCGCCGTGCTGACACGCCCCTTCATGATGACCTCGCACTCGCCCGTGCGCACGAATTGGACGCAGGACTCGACGCACTCGGCGTCCGCGGTGGCGTCGAGGATCCGGAAGCGGCTCAGATCCACCGCCAACCCCTCCGCGATCCGCCGGATCCTGACCTCCGGCTCCACGAGCGTCGCATCAAGTATCCCATGGGTCCAGGCCTCATGGATCGTCTTGATCGTGTCCGCGTCGTCGGCTGCGCCCACGGCAATGTTCGTCCGCAGCCCGAGCGCGCTCACATGATCGACCAAGTCTTCCGTTCTATAAATCATCGGTGGGGGTCCTCGTCGCGCGGTCCAATTGCTTTAGTTCCTAGATCAACGCCTGCGTCAAAACGGGTTGTTTGTCAGCCACTTGAGCGGAGGAACCAGCAACATCTCCAAGAGGACTAAGCCGATTATGACCGCCAGAGGTGACAGGTCGATGCCGCTGATCGGGGGCAGGGCGCGTTGGGCGGGGCGCAGCAGCGGGTCGGTCAGGCGCGTGAGCAGCCCGATGGTGGGGTTATAGGGGTCGAGATTGATCCAACTCAGGAGGGCGCGGATCAGCACGGCGAAGAGTGCGATGTTCAGCACCAGCTCGAGCAGGGCCGGTATCGACCAGAGAAGGGCGCCGATGGGGTTGAACCCGAGCAGCAGAGCGAGCAGGGTCAGTTCAAGGGTCTGGAGCAGCCAGGCTAGCACCAAGGCGGCGGTATCCATCCCGCCCAGGCTCGGGATCACCTGGCGCAGCGGGCGCAGCACCGGGGAGGTGATGCGCACGGTGAACTGCGAGAAGGGGTTGTAGAAATCAGCCCGCGCCCATTGCAGCAGGAAGCGGATCAACACCACCGTGATGTAGAGCCCGAAGAGGGTCTGGATCAGGAAGACAAGGGGATTGGTAAGGTAGGCGCCGCTCATGACTTCTCCAGCAGGGTCAGGGAGATCTCGGCCGCGCGGTCGCGGGCGGCCAGTGTGGCGCGCCCGACCAGGGCGCGCAGTCCGCCGTCTTCGAAGACCGCGAGTGCACGCTCGGTGGTCCCGCCCGGAGAGGTTACCTGTTCACGTAGTCGTGCCGGGGGTGAGTCGCTCTCCACCGCCATGCGAGCGGACCCCAGGGCGGTCTGGATGGTCAGCAGGCGGGCCGTCTCGGGGTCGAGCCCCAGGTCAATCCCGGCCTGTTCTAGGGCCTCCATCAAGAGGAAGAAGTAGGCCGGGCCGCTCCCGGAGATGGCGGTCACCGCGTCGATCTGAGCCTCGTCGGCCACCCAGCGGATGAGCCCAGTCGCGCGCAGTATGGTCTCGGCCTGATTGCGGCCATCCTCGGTGACCTCGGGGCTGGCGTGCATCCCGATGGCCCCGGTCTGGACCAGGGCCGGGGTGTTGGGCATGGTGCGGACCACCGGTACTGGCGCGCCCAGCCAGGTCTGGATGGCCGCCTCCGTGACCCCGGCCATGACCGAGATGAGCAGTGGGCCAAGCTCAGAGACCAAGCCGCCGAGTTCCCGGCAGACCTGTGGCGCCAGTTGCGGCTTGACGCACAGGATCAGGGTCGCGACCTCCCCGACGGCCTGCCGATTGTTTGCGTAGGTGCGCACTCCGAAGCGTGCGGTAAGCGCCTGGCGGCGGGCTTCGTTGGGCTCGGCGACGCGGATGGACGCGGGTGGGCAACCGTCGGCGAGCAGACCGGCGAGCAGACTGGTCGCCATGTTGCCGCCGCCGATGAAGGCAATGCTGGGTGTGCTCATTAAGGTTCCCATGGTGCTGCGGTCCCCGTGGACCGTCGGAAAACGCCGTCTACAGGCCAATCCCACTCGGGAATCCGGCCAAGGCTAAGTCTCTATTATACGGACGCGCCCCGAAAATCGCCGTGCCGATACGCACCAGCGTGGCCCCCTCCAAGACGGCCGCCTCAAGGTCGTCGGACATGCCCATTGACAGACAGTTGAGCGGTTGCTCCGGGGTCGTCAAGCGGTCGCGCAACAGGCGCAGCGCGCGCAATGGCTCACGCCGGCGGTGCGGGTCGGCGTCGGGGACCGGCAGCGTCATGAGCCCCATAACCCGCAGCCCTGACAAGCTGGCGCAGACCGCGAGTAGATCCGCGACCGCTTCGGGCGCGACCCCGCCCTTGCTCGCCTCGCCGCTCGTGTTGACCTGTACGCAGACCTTGAGCGGCGGGCGCCCCGCGGGCCGCTGCTCACTCAGGCGTCGGGCGTGGCCCGGGTCCGCGAGCCCATGGACCCAGTCGAACTCGGCGGCGATCGGGCGCGTCTTGTTGGCCTGGATGCGACCGATGAAGTGCCATTCGATGGCCAGATCGTTCAACTGCGCCTGCTTGTCCAGGGCCTCCTGGACATAGCTCTCGCCGAAGGCGCGCTGGCCGGCGGCGTAGGCGGCGCGCAGCGCCGGCGCGCCCTGATGTTTGCTCACCGCGATCAGGCCCACCGCGTCCAGCGCGCGGCCGGCCTGCCGGGTCGCGGCCAGGATGCGGAACTGGACTGTGGCGAGATTGACATCGATCGCAATGTTTTTATTCGCGTTCATAATTCCGGTTCGGTAGAGCGGACGGGCGGGAGTGCAGTCCACGGTATCTTTCAGCGCTCCGACGCCGTGCCTTCCAGCAGCCGATGCAGTTCGCGCAGGGCCTGACCGCGGTGGCTGATGCGGTTCTTCTCGACCGGGTCGAGTTGCGCGGCGGTGCAGCCATGGGTCGGGACCAGGAACACCGCGTCATAGCCGAAGCCGTTGGTGCCGCGCGACTCGCGCAGGATCAACCCCTCCCAGGTCCGTTGGCAGATCAGGGGCGTGGGGTCCTGCGGGTCGCGCAGATAGACCAGGACGCAATGATAGCGCGCCGTGCGCTCGTCATCGGGCACTCCCTCCAGGTCGCGCAGGAGTCGCGCCAGGTTGTCGGCATCGCAGGCCTGCGGGCCGGCATAGCGGGCGGAGTAGATCCCCGGGGCGCCGTCCAGCGCGTCCACCTCAATACCGGAATCATCCGCCATGGCCGCGAGCCCGCTGTGCCGGGCGGCGTTGCGCGCCTTGAGGATGGCGTTTTCGATGAAGGTCAGGCCGGTCTCCGCGGCCTCCGGCACCCCATGCGCTCCCTGGGGGCTGACCTCAATCCGGGCGTCGGCAAGCAACTGGCTGAATTCGCGCACCTTACCGGGGTTGTTGCTGGCAAGCACGATGGTCTCACCGCGGTGCGATCTGGTCATGGGCTCGTTCTCTCGGATTTGCGGTCCTGGCTGTGCCAGGCTTGTCAAGGGTCTGGCGGTCAGAGGCCAAGGGCCTCGCGCTGCATGTCATGCAATTGGCGAATCCCATAGCCGCCCAATTCCAGCAGGCCGTCCAACTCAGCGCGGGTGAAGGGCTCGTGCTCGGCGGTGCCCTGGATCTCGATGAAACGTCCCTTCTCGTCCATGACCAGGTTCATGTCGGTGTGGGCGCTCGCATCCTCCGCATAGTCAAGATCGAGGATCGCAATGCCCTCGTGAATCCCCACCGAGACCGCGGCCACCTGGGTGCGCATGGGATCGGCGGCCAGGGTGCCGTTGGCCTGCAGCTCGGCCAGGGCATCCCGGAGCGCCACCCAGGCGCCAGTGATGGCGGCGGTGCGGGTGCCGCCGTCGGCCTGGAGCACGTCACAGTCGAGCGTCAGGGTGCGCTCACCCAGCTCTTTGAGGTCCACCGCCGCGCGCAGTGAGCGCCCGATCAGGCGCTGGATCTCCAGGGTGCGTCCGCCCTGCTTGCCGCGTGCCGCCTCCCGCGGGCTGCGCTCATGGGTGGCGCGCGGCAGCATGCCGTACTCAGCGGTAACCCAGCCCCGGCCCTGACCCTTCAGGAAGGGCGGTACCCGCTCCTCGACGCTTGCGGTGCACAGCACCCAGGTGTCGCCGAACTCGATCAGCACCGAACCCTCGGCATGGCGAGTGTAACCGCGGGTGAAATGGATCGGGCGCAGTTCGTCTGGTTCGCGGTTTGAGGATCGCATGGGGCTTGAGTCTCCGGTGGTCTGGTGGTGGGTGTGACTGGCCGGCGGCCGATTCAGACCGTGTCTCTGGGCCGCTGACTCTGGGGCAGGTCGGTAAAGCGGGACTGCGGCAGGCCGGCGGCTTGCCGGGCCAGGGCGTTCAGGAGTTCACCCACGTCCTGCGGGCGCTTGGTGGGGTCTATGGACATCGACCAGTCCACTGCCTTCAACAGGAAGCTGGGGTAACGATTCTTGAGCTCGATCATGGCCAGGATCAGCTGGTCCTCCTGGTGACGATCGATCGCCGGCGGCGGCGTGCAGCCCTCCATGCAGGTGCGCAGGCTGGTGCCCACAGCATAGACATCGGTCCAGCGTCCCATATTATTGCCATGGTAATATGGCTCCACCGGCGAGTAGCCAGCGGTAATCACTTGACCCCCGCAGGAGCGCCCGCGGCCTCAGGCCCCCCGGCGCTCCTGGATGTAGGCCTCGAGGTTGCGTCCGCGCTCGTTGGGCATCACCAGGTAACCGGCCTGGTTGGCGAGAAAGAAGTCCAGGACGCGCACGATGTTCGAGTGCTTGAGCGACGCCAGGGTCTTGACCTCCTGAAATGAAGAGTCGGCGCCCGTGGTGCAGGTTCTCGACAAATTGGGGCTCAGTGGCCACCAGATAGCCGCGGTGGTCGCGGCGGGCGATCTTCTTGGGCATGAACTCCTTGATCACCACCTCGTCACCACCTCGTCGCCTGTTTCCTCGACGCGTGCGAGGTAAATCAGGCTGAAGCCGCCCTTGCCGATGGTATCGACGAGTCGATAGGCGCCGAGCATGGTGTCGGGAGGCAGGCTTTCGCGGGCGGCGGTCATAATGGTAAGCGTCGAATCTCGTGGGAGTCTTGGGTCGCGACCAGGACCGCGAGCCGGCGGGGGCGAGCACACCGCGCCCGAACCGAGCGCAGCGAGTCACCTCGCCCGTACCCCTGCGAGGGTATGATAGTGCTACCCCTCACTGCAATCTCCGCCGTCGCATCAAGCCGCCGCGCGCAACCATAGGCCACCCCGGATGATCAAAAGTATGACCGCCTTTGCTCGGGAGACCCGCACCGGGGACCTGGGCGAACTAGCGTGGGAACTGCGCAGCGTCAATCACCGCTTCCTCGAGCCCCATCTGCGTCTGCCCGAGGAGTTGCGCGCTCTGGAACCGGCCGTGCGCGACCGGCTGACAGCGCGGCTGCAGCGCGGCAAGGTGGACTGCACCCTGCGCTACTGTCCCGCGTTGGGGATGTCCGGCATCCTGCGTGTCAACCGCCCCTTCGTCGAGCGATTGCTCGCGGCCGGACAGGAGATCGCCGATTTGATCGGCCGTTCCGCGGAGCCCAGTGGTTTTGATCTGCTGCGCTGGCCGGGGGTGATCCAGGAGCAGGAGCGGGACCTGGATCAGGTGACCAACGTCGCCCTGACCCTGCTGGAGGAGGCGCTCACCACGCTGCTGGCTACCCGGGAGCGCGAGGGCGCGCGCCTGGGCCAGCTTCTGCGTGAGCGCTGCGACTGGTTGCAGGAGTCGGTGGTGCGGGCGCGCGCGCGCATGCCCGCGGTCCTGGCGGGCGTACGCAAGCGCCTGGCCAACCGGCTCGTGGAGGTCCGCGCCGAGTTGGACCCGGGGCGTCTGGAACAGGAACTGTCCCTCTTGGCCGCACGGCTGGACGTGGAGGAAGAGATGGACCGGCTCGAGGCCCATGTGGCCGAGGTCCGGGACGTCCTAGCGCGCGACGAACCGGTGGGCCGTCGGCTCGATTTCCTGATGCAGGAATTGAATCGGGAGGCCAACACCCTGGGTTCCAAGTCCGCGGACGTGGTGGTCACGCGCGAGGCGGTCGAGATGAAGGTCCTGATCGAGCAGATGCGCGAGCAGATCCAGAACCTGGAATAGTCGGCGTTCAATCATGCATGACGGCATCCTGCTGATCGTCTCAGCCCCGTCCGGGGCCGGCAAGACCAGTTTGGTCCAGGCCCTGCTGGAGCGCGACCCGGGGCTCGGGCGCTCGGTCTCGGTCACCACCAGGGCGCCGCGCTCCGGTGAACGCGACGGCGTGCATTACCACTTCCTCACGGTCGAGACCTTTCGCGCCGAGCTCGCCGCCGGCGGTTTCCTGGAACATGCGGAGGTCTTCGGCAATCTGTACGGGACCCGTGCGGCCGACGTGCGTCGCGACTGCACCGCGGGCCGCGGCCTGCTCCTGGAGATCGACTGGCAAGGCGCCCGTCAGGTCAGGGCCGGCTTTCCGGCGTCGGTGGGGGTCTTCATCCTCCCGCCGTCAGGGGTCGAGCTGGAGCGGCGGTTGCGCACCCGCGGCACCGACAGCGATGCCGTGATCGAGCGTCGGCTCGCCCAGGCGCGGGAGGACTGCGCCCATTGGGACGAATACGACTACGTGGTGGTCAACGACCGCTTCGAGACCGCCTTGGCGGACCTGGCGGCGGTTGTCGGCGCCGAGCGCCTGCGCACCAGTCGCCAACTGTGCCTGCCCGAGCACCTCGGCGCCGATCTGCGCAGCCCCTAAGTCCGCCTGTTAGCCCGCCGTTGACCCGACGCCGGGTACGCCCACGGGCTCTTGTGCTAGGCTAAGGGTCCATGCGCGTACGCGCAGCGTCCCCGGAACGCCCCCGAACCTGGCCCCAGTCGGACCTGCCGGTCCTTTCGTGATGGTCCGGTGGGCATTTGAACCCGCTGTTGGAGTGATTAATCGATGGCCCGCATCACCGTAGAGGACTGCTTGAACCACGTAGACAACCGTTTCGACCTGGTCTTGCTTGCGACCAAACGGGCGCGCCAGCTCGCCAACGGTGTGGAGCCCACACTACCCTGGCACAAGGACAAGGCAACCGTCATGGCCCTGCGCGAAATCGCGGAGGGCCGGATCACCAACGAGGTGGTCCAGGCCGCACAGCGCCACATAGACGAAACCGCCGCGGCGTTGGAACAACGTCTCGCGGCCGAAATGGCCGCCGAGATGCGCGATCTGGACTCGGAGAAGGAGTGACGCCGGCGGCCAGCAGGCGCACGCAGCGCAAAGCCCACGAACTGTGGGCCGGCGCCGGGTCATCTACGTCCTACCGGACGCGGGGCGCGTCCCGGTGCGGCCGGTTGCAGTAGGAGCCGGCCCCCGGTGCCGCAGACCATGACCGATCCCCTCCCGCCGAGCGCGCCGTCCCCCTCGGACTCGGCCGCCCCCCCGCGCTTCCTCATCAGCGATCTGTGCGCCTCACTGGAGTCCTACCTGCCGCCCGCGCAGGTGAGCGAGGTCTATCGCGCCTATCTGTTCGGCGCCGAGGCCCATCAGGGCCAGAAGCGCAGGTCGGGCGAGCCCTACATTTATCACCCGCTGGCGGTGGCGCGCACCCTTGCAGTCATGCACATGGACTACAAGTGCCTGATCGCCGCCATCCTGCATGACGTTCTCGAGGATACCCCGGTAGCCAAGGACCAACTCGCCCTAGCCTTCGACAGCGAGGTTGCGGAACTGGTGGATGGGGTCAGCAAGCTGTCGCGGATCGACTTCGAATCCCGCGCCGAGGCGCAGGCCGCGAGCCTCCAGAAGATGCTGCTGGCTATGACCCGTGACATTCGGGTAATCCTGATCAAGCTCGCCGATCGCCTGCACAACATGCGCACGCTCTGGGTGATGCGCGCCGAGAGTCGGCGGCGGATCTCGCGCGAGACACTCGATATCTTCGCCCCGATCGCCAACCGGCTGAGCATCAACAGCATCCGCGTCGAGTTGGAGGAATTGGGATTCAGCCACTACTGGCCCTGGCGCCACCTGGTCCTGGAGCGCGCGGTGCAGAAGGCGAGCGGGGCGCGCCAGGAACTGCTCACCACGGTGGAGACGGCGATCAAGCGCCGGCTCCATCAAGAGGGTATCCAGGGCGAGGTCAAGGGGCGCTGCAAGAACCTCTACAGCATCTACCGCAAGATGCGCGAGAAACACCGCTCCTTCTCGGAGGTCGTCGACGTGTTCGTGGTTCGGGTGACGGTCGACCGGGTGGACACCTGTTACCGCGTCCTGGGCCAGGTCCACAATCTCTATAAGCCGGTCCCCGGGCGGTTCAAGGACTACATCGCCATCCCCAAGGCCAACGGCTATCAATCACTGCACACGGTCCTCTTCGGCCCCCAGGGGGTGCCGCTGGAGATCCAGATCCGCACAGAGGCCATGCAGCGCGCCGCCGAGTCCGGCATCGCCGCTCACTGGATGTATAAAAGCGGCGCTCAGAGCACCGCCTCGCCCGCCAATCTGGCCAACGATTGGCTCCAGAACCTGCTGGAGATACAGCGCGGCGCCGGCAACCCCCAGGACTTCCTGGACAACGTCAAGGTCGACCTGTTTCCGGACGAGGTCTATGTCTTCACCCCCAAGGGCCGCATCCTCACCCTCAAGCGTGCGGCCACGGTGGTTGACTTGGCCTATGCCATCCACTCGGACGTGGGCAACACCTGCGTGGCGGGGCGGGTCGACCGGCGGCTGGCCGCGCTCAGCACCCCGCTGCGCAGCGGTCAGACAGTGGACATCATCACCGCCCCCGGGGCCAAACCCAATCCAGGCTGGCTCGGCTTCGTGGTCACCGGCAAGGCGCGTGCCGGCATCCGCGGCTTCCTTAAGAACCTCAAGGCCAAGGAGGCCGAGGACTTGGGCCGGCGCCTGCTCGGCGCCGAATTGAGATCCCTCGGCACCGACCTTGATCAACTGCCCCCGCCGCGCATCCTCGCTTACCTGAAAGACGCGGGCCTGGCGGAGACCGCCACCCTGCTCGCCGACATCGGGCTCGGCAATCGCCTGCCGGCCCTGGTCGCACGCCGCCTGGCGGGGGGCGAAGGGGACACGGCGCCCGCCGTGTCTGAAGACGCCGCCGAACCCCACCCGTACCGCTTTGCCATCCGCGGCACCGAGGGCATGGTGGTCAGCTTCGCGCGCTGCTGTCGCCCCATCCCGGGCGACGCCATCGCCGCCGTCTTCAGCCCCGGGCGCGGGATTGTGGTCCACCGCCAGGAATGCCGCAACCTGGGCAGCCTAGAGAGCAAACGCAACAAGCGCCTGAATGTCGAGTGGGCGGCCGAGCCGGACGGTGACTTTCCCGTCGAGATCCGGGTCGACATCGGCAACCGCCGCGGCGCCCTGGCGGTCGTCGCCGGGGCCATCGCCGAGCAGGGCTCCAACATCGAGAACGTCCAGTCCCAGGACAAGGACGGCCAGACCTCCACCCTGGAGTTCCTGGTCGCCGTGCGCGGCCGTAAACATCTGGCGCGCATCATGCGCCGGTTGCGCCAGATTCCGCTGGTCATGCGCATTACCGGCATTATGTAGCAACTGAAGTTTCCTGATTTCAATTACGCCACAAGCTTCATAACCGCAGCGATCAGCGAATTTTGTGTCGGGCCTTGATCATAATTCCGCCCACCTTGTTCAGTCCAGGCATCGCCGCTCCCTTGCAGAACATTGTCTTGCGCGCGCAAACCCACATGGGCCGGCCGGCCTTTGGCGGATTTATGATCAAGGCCCCACTGGGTCATCGTCTGCCGCACCGGCATGGGGACCCGCGCTTTCGCCAACTTGGCCAGCATCATCGAGACCTGTCGCAAACCAAGGTGGACGAAATTATGATCAAAGCCCGTGAGAAATAAAACCAGCCTCCGATTTCGGAATGATCAGTCGTCCCACCATGTCACCTGCGGTGCGAGTCTAAAGAATGCGCCATTTTAACTCTATCTCGCTGAAATTAAAATAGATTGACGATTCGAAGGCTCATTCAGATCACTGACTCAGATTAATGTTCATATTATACCTAACTCGACTTTGGCCATTTTAGGTGACCCCGATCATTGTGCCAGCCGCAACCGGCAATCGGGGGGCCAGAGCGCGCACGGCGGACCCTGGATCCAATCCGTCTGGTCCGCTACGCGGCCCCGGCGCGGCGGCCGGGCATGCCGCGCG
>JADNEJ010000457.1:4011-12531 GCA_016292295.1 Candidatus Thiodictyon intracellulare | reverse complement strand
CAATGCGCAGCGAACGACCACGCGCGTCGGATAGGGTCAGCACGCAGCCCGGCCCAGACGGTGCTAAACCCAGCATCATTTCCACAAAGGCCGGCGACGCCGCGCTGGGCGCCGGCACAGGCGCCGTCAGTCGCCGCTTCAAACCGGCGTAGGCCAGCCGCAGGGTCGCGGCGACCTTGCTCACCCCATGGCGGCCAGTCAGTGCCACCGCTTGTGCCCAGCGGTCCGTGGGAATGCGCACGCCCACGGGCGTGGTGCTGCGCCAGTGGGTAAAGGCCGCGGCTGTCTGTGCCAGATCGGCAGCGGCGGGGAGTGACAGTGACATCGTGGAGCCTCCGGATCACCAAAAACGGGGCTCTTACGCTACCGGGTCAGGGACGGGATTTCATGCAGCCTTGCCGGAAGGACATGCAGGATCTGGTAAGCGGGCCAGCGCCAGTCGCCTCGCCGCAGGATGTGCTCGGCAGGATGTGCTCGCGCTCGCGGTAGAACGACTCCCAGAGCCGGGTAGCGTGGTCGGGGATCGGGCTCAGGCGCAGCGTCGCGCGCCAGTCTTCACCGAGGCCCAGAACGCCGTCCGGGTTAGGCAAAGTGCGCAACCGGTCCATCAGATAGTCGAAGCGAGGCAACAGTGTCAGGGTGGTATCCGGGCGCCCGACCTCCAGCAGGTGTTCGATCCCACGCCGGAGCAGATAGGGCGCCAACGGTCCCGAGCGGACGGTCTCGACCTGACTTGCGAGGTAGCGATGGGCGCTGGAGACTGCGTACCGGCTTTCGGACTTCTCGCGTGCCATGTGCTAGGCAAGCGAGTAGTGATAGAGGACATAACCCGGCTCACCCTCCGGTGTGCGCGCAGCGCGCAGCATGGTCTGGATGGCGCCGAGCACCCGGCGGACCAGGGCGATGCCGGGCTCGCTCGCGGGCACCAACTCGCCGCGCCGGTGGAGCAGGTCCGCCAGGGCCGGGGCGGACAGCGGCTCGCGGGCCACGGCCAGGGTGGCGGCGAGCGGGGTGAGGACTTGGTGAAGGTCGCCGATGCCCAGCCATCGAAGCAGTTTCTCGTGGTATGCATCGAGGCTCGGCGGCAGCGACTCACCGGCGTCGAGGATTCGATAATTGTTGGCCAAGATGTCGTCGATGACGTATTCGACATAGAGCGGCAGCCCTTCGGACAGGCGCGCGACCTTGTCGACGAAGGGGTTGGCGACGCGCTCGCCCTCTTCGGTATTCTGGCGCAGCAGCTTCTTGCGCAGCGGACCAGTCCGTCGAGCAGGAAAAAGGACCCGTTTGGTACCCGCGGGCTGGTCCGGAGTCGGGTCCGCGGTCCCGTCGGCGAGGCGCGCGAGCAGGGTCTTGAGGCGCTTCAGCGGCTTGGGGGCTGGGCGTCGGACGGTCGGCCGGTGGCAACGCGGCCTCGATCCGATTACTGCATCCTGGGCCGCGAAGGCGGGAGCGATGGGGGCGGACGGCGGCGAGGTCAGAGGCGCGAGCACGGTGTCGAGTCCGCGCAGACTGCCGTAGCCGGTGGCGGTGCGCACCGTCAAGTGCAGGTCAGCGAGCCAGGCGAGTGCCGGCCACAGTGCTTTGAAGGATTCTTGCCAGTGCTGAAGAAGCCGGGCGGCCTGGCGGCGGGTGACGCCGCCGTGGGCAAGCTGGATGCGCAAGGCCAGGAAAGACCGCTCGATTGTGTACGGACCGGCGGGATCATCCAGGACGGGGGCGAGGATCTGCGCGACGGACGACGGGAACTCCGGCAGCGCCGTGTCCGCGGACTCCGGGCCGAGGACCGGGCGAGCGATGTGTGGGGCCACCTACTGGGCCATGTGTCACCAGTTGCCCAGCGTCGGCAGTTCAATGACCTGGCAGAGGTCGCGACGCAGGTCGTCGGGGAGTTCACCCCGCATCCGACACAGCTCGCCGATGCCGAGGAACACCAGCAGGCGTAGCAGGTCCTCCACTGCATCGCAGGCGTCCCAGAGCTTGAACTTGGGTTCGGACTCTTTGAGGTACTCATCGAGCGGCCGTGCGAGCGAGGTGGGGAGCCGGGGGATCAGGTCGGTGAGGGGCCCCGGTGGGGCGTCGTCCGACAGCGCAGCGATGGCCGCGAGCAGGCGCTTGCGGTAGTCCAAGGATGCCACGCTCAGCTTTTCCAATTCGGCGTCGGTGAGGTCGCGCAGGGTGGCGCCGTCGATGTCGTTGGCTCGAAACGCCTCGGCGTAATGACCCAGGTCGAGCCGTTCTAGCCAGTCTGTCACCTACTGAGAGGTCATGGTCGGCGATCCGATTCAAGGGGAGTGGCGGCGGAGATTGTAGAGTTTGAGCATCGCATGGAGAGTTCCGGGGTAGTGTCCGCTGCGCGGACCCATCGCCGGTTGGGTTCACACAGTGGACCCTACCGGATTAGCGTCTACGCCCGCCCAGCCAGCGGACCAGGGCCAGGTCCAGCGCCAGCAGCACCATGCCGAGCATGGCGGTGGCAGCGAAGAGCGCGAGGGCGGGCCAGTTGGGACCACTGCTGGCCGCCGTTGCGGCAGCGGGTACCGCCTGCCCGAGCAGCCAGCCCGGCAGCGCGCCATAATCCCGCGGCATCGTGTTGAGGGCGAAGTCGAAGAAACCGGCGAACAGCACCAGCGGGAAGGCGAAGACGGTGAGGAAGGTGACCAGGCGGGCGGCGCGCTGTTCGGCGTAGGTGCGCAGCGTCCGCTCCAGTTCGTCGATGGTGCGTTCTAGGCGCTCCAGGTGATCGCCGCCCCTCCAGTGTCGCTCTAGGCTGGTGCGCAGCGCCGCCATACGCGGGTCGGTGCCGGCGTTGGCTGTCTGGTCGAGATCCCGACGCAGCGCGACCTGGATGCCGGTCAGGCGGTCCAGGTTGCCGGCGGCCGCGAGACCCACCCAACGGCGGTGCCTGATGTGCTGGTCCATCCGGTCCAACAGGGCCTTGGCCTCAGCGCCGGTTTGTGCGAGCAGCACGAGCCGTGCGCCGACCTGCTCCGCTTCGGTTTCGATGGCCTTGCAGTCGAGTGGGGTCGGGTGCCAGCCGTCGAACAGCACGACGCCGTTGGGATGGACGAGCACGACGCCACCGGGCAGCGCGATGTAGTCGGGGTCGGGCAGGTGGGCGAGGCGATGGCGCTGGTCCGGAGCCAGCTCGGCGTTGGCGATTGGCGCGATCAGGCAGCGTTGCAGGGTCGGTGTCAGCACAGCCAGTTCGTTCGCGGAGGCTAAGCCGGTGACTTCTGGGTCCAACCGTGGGCGCGGCTAACCCAGTGCCAGGCGGTGCTTGGTACGGTCGGCGACGGGCGGCGTCGGGGCGGTCCCGTCGGGCGCCGCTTGGGCCTGCCCGGCCGGTGCCGGGATGCACGCCTAGAACGGGCGCACCACCTCATCGGCGCAGCGAAACCGCAGCGCCTCGCTGGGCTTGTAGCAGGTCCACAGGGCCTCGATCACGTCCTCCCGCCAGTCGAGCCTGGAGCCCGGCGACCCGTCCGACAGCCGAGCGGGGGCGGCGATCAGGGTGTAACTGCCGCGGTCGTCCCACCAGGGTTGGTTCGGGCTGGATGCGCCGGTGTCCGGGCGCCGACCCGCGGGATAGCCAGCCAAGTCGATTCGGGGGTTGTCGCAGGGACGTTGCCCATCCCAGGCGCCATCCTCCAGCCGTTCCAACGCCCACCAGAGGTCGGGCAGATGCACGCCCAGCGCCGGGTCTACCGAGAGGGTCATGTCGTTGCCGCTGCCCGCGAGCGCCGGATAGTAGAGCCCCATCAGACCGAAGCCGTCGCCGAGCCAGGGATGGACGCGGTCGTTGCGCTGAAACACCTTCATCGCGCCGGTCAAGGTTTGCTCCTCGATCAGGCAGGCATCGACGATCCGTCGGCATCCGCCCGAGCCCTGCATGGGCAGGCGCAGTTGCAGGGTCTCGGCGTGGTCGAGGGCGTGGCGATACTGCTCGGCCTCGTAGCGCAGAAAGGCGGCGGCGCGCCCGGCCTCGGGGCAGATCGACAGATCGGCGATCGGCGCCAGCGGGGAGTCTGCCGCCAGCAGCGCGGCGGTAAAGCGCAGACAGGCGAGCCAGGCCGCACCGACCACGGCGTTGGCCTCGTGCGCCCGCGCGGACCGCTCGGACGCCGTGCCGTCCGTCGGCAGTCCCCGGAACAACTCGCTGTCCCAGTAGCCGTGGCACAGGGTTACCAGCAGCGTCGGCCAGTGCGCGAACGGATCGGCGACCCGGCTCTGCCCCTGCTCCCAGGCCGCCACTGGGGTTACCCAGGCGCGCGGCACCGCGTCCGCATGCACGCCGTTGAGGTGCGCCAGCAGCACGATCAGCCCCAGCACGTTGTCCGGAGAGGCGTCCTTCATTACCAGGGTGAAGCGCGCGAAGAACTGCTCAGGCACGCTCTGGGCGCCGATCGCGCGTTGCCACTGTGCGAAAAGGTCCGGCGGCAGGTTCAGGGCCAGCGCGGTAACCCCGGTGGAGCGATGGGGGTGCCGTCACCCCCGCTCGCGTGAGACCCTTGTCGTGCAGACAGATGCCGGCGTGGTCCACGGGAACGAAGTCCCCGTCGGCGCCGGTCCAGTAGGTGCCGACGTCGATCAGGCACTGCGCGGTCCCGGCGCATTGGTGGCCGTTGGCGAGGCAGACGGGTGGGGGCGGCGCGGTGGCGGGGCCAGACCCGGCGTCGGCGTCAAGGACGGGGGCCGCCGCCTTCAGCCGCGCGTCCAGTTGCTCAAGGCCGCGGGCCAGGGTCGTCAGAAAATCTTGCCAGGTCATGGCTGGGCTCCTGGATGAGCGGTTGCGCGCGGACGGCGGCACTGCACGGACGGCGTCCCGCGTCCTACGGACACTCGGGACCGATGAGTGTCGCGGCGCTCTCTGCACCGAGCAGGGCGTCGAGCCAGGCGTCCAATTGCGCGGCCGGGGCTGCCGCGCTGCGTTGTTCGGCCCAGGGCGGCAGGAGTCCGAAGCCTTTTCAGCGCATTGGCGCGATCGGTCAGGGTCTTGATGCGGGCTTGAGCGGTGGCGTTCATGGTCTTGCTGCTGCCGGGTCAGAAGTTCGATTCTTCTGCCTGGCCGTCCGCGAGCGGCATCAGTTCCAAGGTGAGCCACTGCTCCCGCGGCGGCAACTGCGCCCGCGCCACTGCGGCGATGTGCCCGGGGGCGGGGATGCAGTGCATGACCTGGGGGACCTGGGCGCCGGGTTGGCGCGGGCGAAACAGGCCGCGTCCGTCGGCCTTGGCGTCGGCCTCCAAGGCGGTCCAGGCGCGATAGAAGAACGCCAGCCGCTCGGCCTGGGGGGTCGCCAGTAGGGTACGGACCTGCATGGGGCTGAACATGTGCCGGGCGATGGCCTCGAGGTCGCGGCGCGGGCGCAGCCATTCGCAATCGATGCCGACCTCGCCCCCGCGCGAGAGGGCCACTAGGGCCAGGTCCGCAGTGGTGGTGAGATTGAATTCGAGTGCACCTAGGGCCTGGGCGGCGGCCGGCTTGCCGGCGGGGCCATAGGTGAAGCCCACGGCCCGCGGCGGCAGGCCCAGATACAGGCCAAGGACTCGGCGCAGGCCGGCCTGGGCGCGGATATAGTGCTCCCGGTAGCCCTGGTGGGTCATGCCCACGGCGCGGCGGCGCTGGCGCTCACCGAGCAGCGCCAAGGCGCTGTCCAGATCATTGCCGCGCCTGTCCGCGTGCAGATGCCAAAGGTGCAGCGCGCCGGGGGCGGGGGCGGGGGCGACCGCGGCCGGGTGCCAGTGGAGCGGGGCATCCATCATGTGGCTTGCGCAGCCAAGGCGCACGCCGTGCGTGCCCGCGCGCTGCCCCGGGGCTCATACTGGCCGGCTCGTTGCGCCGCCCGGGCGAGAAATTGGTAAGCTGTAGCGCTGATTTTTCACTCCTCCACGTCTTTTTCGTTCAGTTCCAGAACGCCAATCCAAGCAGGACCGCTCGCCCCATGCAGACCATCACCCAGACCATTAGCCAGGAAATCCAGGCCCGCGCCGACCAGGTGGAGGCGGCCGTCCAGCTGTTGGACGAGGGCGCTACGGTGCCCTTTATCGCCCGCTACCGCAAGGAGGTCACCGGCAGCCTCGACGACATCCAACTGCGGCACCTGGAGGAACGCCTGGTCTATCTACGGGAGCTGAACGAGCGGCGCGTCGCGGTGCTGGCGAGCATTGAGGAGCAGGGCAAGCTGACTCCGGACCTGCGCGCCGCGCTCGAAGGTGCGGACACCAAGCAGCGTTTGGAAGACCTGTACCTGCCCTACAAGCCCAAGCGTCGCACCAAGGCGCAGATCGCCCGTGAGGCGGGGCTTGAACCCCTAGCCGACGGGCTGCTGGCCGATCCCACTCAGGACCAGGGCCTGCTGGCCGCGGGCTTTGTCGATGCGGGCAAGGGGGTAGCCGATATCGCCGCCGCCCTGGAGGGCGCACGCCAGGTCCTCATGGAGCGCTTCGCGGAGGACCCGGAACTCACCGGGCGGCTGCGCGACCGACTCTGGGAGGAGGGCGTGCTGGCGGCCAAGGTCGTTGAAGGTAAGGAACAGGAGGGCAACAAGTTCTCGGACTATTTCGACTACCGGGAGCCGATCGCCAAGGTCCCCTCGCACCGTGCCCTGGCGCTCTTTCGTGGGCGCAATGTCGGGGTGCTGAACCTGGATCTCATCCCCGGTGAGGGTGAGGAGCCGGACCTGCCCTATCGCGCCCTGATCGCGGCGCGCTTTGGCCTGCGGCACCAGGGCCGGGCGGCCGACGACTGGCTGGCCGAGACAGTGCGCAAGACCTGGCGCATCAAGCTCTTGACCCGGCTGGAGCTAGATCTGAAGGGGCGGGTGATGGAAGCGGCCGAGGCGGAGGCGATCCGTGTCTTCGGGCTCAACCTCAAGGCCCTGCTGCTTGCCGCCCCCGCCGGGCGCCTGCCCACCCTGGGCCTGGACCCGGGCCTGCGCACCGGCGTCAAGGTCGCCATCGTCGATGCCACCGGCCGGGTCGCCACCACCGACACCATTTATCCCCATCAACCCAAGAACCAGTGGGACGCCGCCATCGCCCGGCTGGCGCTGCTGTGTGCCGCCCATCAGGTGCGCCTCATCAGTATCGGCAACGGCACCGCCTCGCGCGAGACCGACAAACTCGCCCGGGAGCTGATTAAACGCCACCCGGACCTGGGCTTGCGCTCACTGGTGGTGAGTGAGGCCGGGGCCTCGGTCTATTCGGCCTCCGAATTCGCTTCCAAGGAACTGCCGGATCTCGACGTATCGCTGCGCGGTGCGGTCTCCATCGCGCGCCGGCTCCAGGACCCCCTGGCGGAACTGGTTAAGATCGAGCCCAAGGCGATCGGCGTCGGCCAATACCAGCATGATGTCAACCAGGGCCGGCTCGCCCGCACCCTGGAGGCGGTGGTGGAGGACTGCGTGAACGCCGTCGGGGTCGATCTCAATACCGCTTCGGTGCCCCTGCTGACCCAGGTCTCGGGGCTCAATCGCGGTCTCGCCGAGCACATCGTCGCCTTCCGCGAGGCCAATGGCGCCTTCAACAACCGCAAGCGGCTCATGGCCGTGCCGCGCTTCGGCGACAAGGCATTCCAATTGAGCGCTGGATTCCTGCGCGTCCCGGACGGCGACGAACCCCTGGACGCCTCCGCCGTGCACCCGGAGGCCTATCCAGTGGTGCGCCGTATCTGTGAGCGGGCGGACAAGGGCATCCGTGAACTGATCGGCGACGTCGCCACCCTGCGTCGCCTGGAACCCAAGGATTTCATCGACGAGTCTTTCGGGCTGCCGACCGTCCAGGACATCCTGAGTGAACTCCAGAAGCCCGGTCGCGACCCCCGCCCCGAATTCAAGGCGGCCGAGTTCAAAGAGGGTGTGGAAACGCTCAAAGACTTGGAACCCGGCATGATCCTGGAGGGCACGGTGACTAACGTAACCAACTTCGGCGCCTTCGTCGACATCGGCGTCCACCAGGACGGCCTAGTGCACATCTCGATGCTCGCCGAGCGCTTCGTCAAAGACCCCCACGAGGTGGTCAAGTCCGGCGACCTGGTCAAGGTCAAGGTCCTGGAGGTCGACTTGCTGCGCAAGCGGATTGCGCTCTCCATGCGTCTGTTCGAGCCCATACCGCAGCGTACCGGCGATAGCGCCGGGGAGCGCCCAGAGCGCACCGCACCGCGGTGTGATCAGCCGCGGCAGGGGGAGCAGGCCCGCCGCCCGCGCGACGACCGGCGTGCGCCGACTCAGCGTCAGCCGTTGGAACAGCAGCAGCCGCCCGCCAACAGCGCTTTCGCGGCGGCCTTTGAGAAGGCGAAGAAGGGGTGAGATTGAGGCCGGGCTTTGAGTCACAATCAACCAGCGCCGGGGAGCGCCCAGAGCGCACCGCACCGCGGCGTGATCAGCCGCGGCAGGGGGAGCAGGCCCGCCGCCCGCGCGACGATCGGCGTGCGCCGACTCAGCGTCAGCTGTTGGAACAGCAGCAGTCGCCCGCCAACAGCGCTTTCGCGGCGGCCTTTGAGAAGGCGAAGAAGGGGTGAGA
>JADNEJ010000457.1:0-3911 GCA_016292295.1 Candidatus Thiodictyon intracellulare | reverse complement strand
TTGAGGCCGGGCTTTGAGTCACAATCAACCGGGAAGGAGACTGCGTCGCGACCCGAAGCTCCGCAGGGACGTGATCTACCAGCCCTGGGTTGGCCGGTTCAGGGTGACCAGCCCTGAAAGGGGTGACATTCTGCGCTCACGCAAGAGTATCATTCTTCAGGCTCGATCGCCGTTCCGGCCACTGGAGGTCGAGGCTTTAACCGGTCCGGCGTGCAGGCGCCACTGAATTTCTCTTGATAGATCGGCAATTCTCTTGATAAATCGGCAATCGCCACCGGCTAAAGCCTCGACCTCCGGTGGCGGGCCTTGATCACAAATCCGCTCAAGGCTGGCCGGCCCATGTGGGTTTGCGCGCACAAGACCTTGCTCTGCAAGGGAGCGGCGACGCCGGAACTGAACAAGGTGGGCGGAATTATGATCAAGGCCCATTCTTCGATCCATCTCACCACCCCACTGGTTCTGCCGCGGCCGCAAGCATCCTGCTCGGGGCGGTCTTCGCGCCAAGGCCGGGC
This sequence comes from Candidatus Thiodictyon intracellulare, assembly GCA_016292295.1. Lineage (GTDB taxonomy): Bacteria > Pseudomonadota > Gammaproteobacteria > Chromatiales > Chromatiaceae > Thiodictyon > Thiodictyon intracellulare. Next base: position 3,399 of record JADNEJ010000457.1, on the reverse strand, counting down.
GAGCATGTTAACCTCCCTGAGTCGCAGCAACTGGAGTTTGCCATGACCACCATCACGTTCGATACCCTGAAATTCGTTGAGCGACTCAAGGCCGCGGGTGTCTCCGAGGAACACGCGAAAGCGGAAGTCGAGGCTTTGGCCGAGGCTCTCAATGAGACGATCGCCATTCGCGCGTTGGCGACCAAGGCCGACTTGGAGTCGCTCAAAGCAGGCTTGGTGAAGTGGATGGCTGGCCTGTTGTTGGCCCAGGCAGCGGTGGTTGCTACGCTGGTCAAGCTCATCTGACCGGATTCTGGCCCGCCCCGCCGGCTTGACTCTACCGGACCCTTGAGGTATTCTCAGTAGTTTGACGCCGTACCGCCGCCATAGATCCGACTCTCCCGGCCCTCCCGCGCCCACTGCCCGCACTGCGCCACGACCGCACTGGTCGGCGCCGCGTGGACCTGTGCGCCGTCGTGGCACTGGCCGCCCCACTGTTCCTGAACAGTGGCATCCAGGCGGTGCTCAATCTCACCGACACCTGGTTCCTGGGCCGCATCTCCACCGACGCCATCGCCGCGGTCGGCGGGGTCTACTGGTTCGTCATCGTGCTGATCCTGCTGTTCGGCGGGGTGGCCATCGCAGTCCAGACCCTGGTCGCTCAGGCCTGCGGCGCCGGTGACCGTCTGGGGGTGGCGCAGACACTCTGGAGCGGGCTCTGGGTCGTGCTCGCCACCAGTCCGTTCTTCGTCCTCGCGGGGCTGGCGGGCGGCTGGCTCCTGGGCCCGGTGCAACTCCCGCCCGCGGTCGAGACCCTGGCCCTGGATTTCTGGTTTCCACGCGTCGCCGGGGCCATGGGCGGGGTCGCACTCTGGTGCATCACCAGTTTTTTCAACGGGATCGGGCGCACCGGGGTTACCCTGGCCCTGATGGTCGTAGTCGGTGTGACCAATGCCGTATTGAATCAGAGCCTGGCGCTCGGCCTCGGGTTCGGAGTGGCGGGGGTCGCCTGGGCCACCACTACGGCCCAGGCGATCGGCTTTTTCGCGGGACTCTGGATCTTCCTTGGTCCGCGTGTGCGCCGCGAATTCGCGAGCCATCGTTGCTGGCGGCCCCGGTGGGTCCCCATTGGCCGCGCCCTGGCGCTGGGGCTGCCCATGGGCCTGCTGCCGGCTGCCGACCTGATCGCCACCGGGTGCTTCCAACTCATGATGGTCGAACTGGGCTCGGTCGCTGGGGCGGCCACCCAGATCACCATCATGATGACCTCCATCGCCTATATGCCCGCGATCGGCATCGCCAGCGCTGGCACCACCCTGGTCGCCCAGTCCATCGGAGCCGGAGATCGGGACTGGGCGCGGCGCGTCGGCAACACGGCCATCGGGCTCACGGTCGCCTACATGGGCCTGATCAGCCTGGTGCTCGCCCTCGCCGGACCCTGGTCCATGCCGCTCTTCATCAACCCGGCGGACGCCGATGCCGCGGCCGTGGTGCAGACCGCCGCCCTCCTGATCTGGCTCGGGGCCGCCTACCAGGTCTTCGACGGGCTGAACCTCGGCTGCGGCTTTGCGCTGCGCGGGGCCGGGGACGTGCGAGTGCCGGCCCTGCTGACGGTGCTCCTGTCCTGGCTCGGCTTCCTGCCGCTCGTGCACAGTTTGGCCTTCGCTCCCGGTGCGGGCTGGGTGCCGGGCCTGCCCCAATTCGGCCTCGGCGCCCTGGGCGGCTGGATCGGCTTGCTGGCCTATGTCGTCGTGCTGGGCAGCATGATGGCGTGGCACTGGCGTTCGGGGGCCTGGCGGTGCATCGAGTTGCGGTAAGTCACGCCTTGACAACCGTACTACCCTCAACAGGGCCGTGGCGCCAGCGGCAGAGGGTGCAGCATGAAAGAAATGATCTCTACGCAGACAGGGCGGCATGGCCCAATCCGCGCTCACTGCTGGCTTGGTCAACGACGCACTGGGTCCTCACAACCTCGTCGCCTGGCTCAATGCCATCGACGAAGAGCCGCCGGGGGGCCTGCCCGCGGCGACGACCATGATCGAGATCGATGACCAAACCCTGAAGGACCTTCTGGCGCTGGTTACTGCCGCGAGCTAGACCGACTTCAGCCGTTACGAGGAGGCCACGCTGCGGCGTCAAATACTGCGCCGCATCGGAGGACTACCTGCGCTTCATGCGCGCCAACCCGGACGAGATGCTGGTCCTGCGGCAGCACTTCATGATCTCGGTCAGCGCCTTTTTTCGCGACCCCCGAGGTCTTTGCCGCCTTGCGCGGTGTCCTGGAGACCCTGGTCACGGCCACCCGACCGCGGGAGCCGATCCGTGTTTGGGTGCCCGGCTGCGCGGGCGGTGAGGAAGCCTATTCCATCGCCGTCATCCTGGCTGACCTGCTGGGCGATCGTCTGGCATAGAGGGGGCCAGGTCTTCGCGACCGATCTCGATGCTCAGGCGATTGCGGCGGCGCGCGCCGGGGTCTATCCGCGGACCCGCCTCATGGGCCTGGACGCCGGGCTGCGCGAGCGGTTCTTTGTCGACCCTGACCGTGCGTATCTTCGGGTTGGTGCCTGACGGCCTGGGTCATGGTCTGGCCGGGATTCCATGCACCCTCACCCTGCCGACGCTGCGTCAACAGGTGCAGGCCGTGGTTGCCGGCGGGCCGCTCCTGGTGCAGCAGGTCAGCCAGCAGAAGCGGGACTACCTGATGCAGATCGCACCCCATCTCGACGTGGCTGGTCGACGCATCGGTGCCGTCCTCACCTTCGCGAACATCTCCGAGTTGACCCGCGCCGAGGCCCACCGCATCGAGGCCGAGGAGCGCTTTCGGCTCTTTATGGACCGCAGCCCGGCGATCGCCTGGATCAAGGACGTCGACGGGCGTCACATCTATCTCAGCCGGACCTTCGAGCAGCGCTTCGGCGTCTGGTTGGAGGACTGGCGCGGCAAGACGGACGCCGAGCTCGGGACGACGTCCGCGGCAAACACCTTGTGGCGGGCGGATCGGGAGGCGCTGGCTGCCGGTCTGCCAGTCGAGCGGGAAGGCGAAACCCTGGACCCGGATGGTCGGATCCGCATCTGGCACAGCATCAACATCCCCTTCTGCGATGCGGTCGGGCGCTCTTACGTGGGTGGTATCGGCATCGATATGACGGAGCGGCGGCGGGCTGAGGATACCCTGTGCCGCAACGAGCAGCGCATGGTCCTGGCCCAGGATGCGGCACATGCCGGCATCTGGGAATGGGGCCTGGACGCCGACGGCAATTATCCTAAAAGGAGCAGTAGGTGCCCGCCGCGGGCTGTTCTTGGCCCGCGGACGGGTAAACGCTGAGGCGAAGTTCCGGCTATACCGGGGCCGGAAAACCCGGCGACGGGTGCAATTCGCGGCCGTGGAGGTATTTCACCAGGGCGCGGGAGAGCACGCGG
>JADNEJ010000375.1 GCA_016292295.1 Candidatus Thiodictyon intracellulare | reverse complement strand
TTGCCGGTTGCGGCTGGCACGATGATTGGGGTCGCCTAAAATGGCCAAAGTCGAGTCCAAGATTAGCCGCCCAATCCGACGGCCGAGTCAGACCCCGTCAGGTCCTGCTCGCGGCCAGCGCATCCAGGAGTTTTTCCGCATCCAGGGCCGCCATGCAGCCGCTGCCCGCCGAGGTGATCGCCTGGCGGTAGACATGGTCCATCACGTCGCCAGCGGCAAAAACCCCGGGGACCGAGGTGGCGGTGGCATTGCCGTCGGTGCCGCTGTGGACCTTGATATAGCCGCCGGCCATGTCGAGCTGACCCGCGAAGATCTCGGTATTGGGCTGATGGCCGATGGCGATGAAGACGCCCTGAAGTTCGATGTCCCGGGTGGACTCATCTTTGGTGCTCTTGATGCGGATCCCAGTCACCCCGGTGGCGTCGCCCAGGATTTCATCCAGATTGCTGTTCCAGGCCAGGCGTACATTGCCGTGTTCGGCCTTCTCCAAAAGGTGGCGTTGCAGGATCTTCTCCGCCCGCAGGCTATCGCGCCGATGGACCAGGGTCACCTCGGAGGCGATGTTGGAGAGGTACAGGGCCTCCTCGACCGCGGTGTTGCCGCCGCCGATGACCGCCACCTTCTGGCCGCGAAAGAAAAAACCGTCGCAGGTTGCACAGGCGGAGACGCCCCGGCCGCGGAACTCTTGCTCCGAGGGCAGGCCCAGATAGCGGGCGCTGGCCCCAGTGGCGATGATCAGTGCATCGCAGGTATAGACGGCCGAGTCGCCGGTCAGAGTAAAGGGTACGCGGCTCAGATCGGCCTGATTGATGTGGTCGAAGATGATCTCGGTCTCGAAGCGCTCCGCGTGGCGGCGCATCCGGTCCATCAGGTCCGGCCCCTGGGCGCCGTCCGGGTCGCCAGGCCAGTTGTCTACGTCGGTGGTGGTCATGAGCTGGCCACCCTGTTCCAGGCCGGTGATCAACACCGGGCTCAAATTCGCCCGCGCGCCGTAAACCGCGGCGGTGTAGCCCGCCGGGCCTGACCCCAGGATCAGCAGTCGGCAATGCTTGGTGGTGCTCATGATCTCCTCCCAGGATGGCGGCCAGTGGTGCGTCGCCGGGCGCCGCGTGGTGGGGCGACGGGTAAGGGCCCTCGCCAAAGACACAAGGTTAAGGGTTAGGCGCAGTCGCGTAAAGCCGGCCAGCGGCTTGGCGGGTCCCCCACCTTGTGTTGGCTTCCCGGTTACCAGACTTCGCGGCGTAAATTCTTGTTACTTTAACCCCCGGTCCGCAGCCGTCAAGGACAGCTGTCCGCAGCACCTGCCCGGACAATCCCGACCGGCGATCCAGTCGCCGCACGGGCGCGCTCGCAGGCGGCTCTCAAGCCTGGTTGACAAGGAGTTAAGTGAGGTCTAAAAGGAATCCGAAACAATTGATTGCGATGTTAATCGGGAGTTAATTATGAAGATTGTGCTTCGGCTGATGGTGGGTGCTATCCTGGGCGCCGCGGTGATGCTGCTGGGCGGCTGCGCGGGGCTTGGCAGTTCGGATGGGGGCGGCAAGCGGGCGGAGGTAGTGTCCGCTGCGCTGTCTCAGGTGGGTACGCCCTATCGCTACGGCGGCACCCTGCCGGGTCGGGCGCTCGATTGCAGCGGCTTGACGCGTTACGCCTACCAGACGGCCGGAGTGTCCATCCCGCGGATGTCATTGGACCAACTGCACGCCGCCCGGCCGGTGCGCCCGGACGCGTTGCGCCCGGGGGACCTGGTGTTCTTTTATACCGGTCCGGGGGTCCACCATGTGGGGCTGATGGTCGATGCGGACCGTTTCGTGCATGCCTCGACCTCGCAGCACAGGGTCGGGCTGACGCGGTTGCACACGCCTTACTGGACCGCCCGCTATGTCGGCGCGGGGAGTTACCTGGATTGATCCTGGCGTCGGTGCGTCGGGTGCACCACGCGTCGAGGCTCGCGTTTTGCCGCCCCTTGTTGCAGAATGTCGCGCGGTCCCAGGCATCGTCCCGGGGCGGGTCATCAACATCATCGTGCAACCCTGAGGAGTTTCCAGACATGTCCGATAAGCCAATGAGCGAGAGCCGTCGTGATGCCGTCAAGCTGATGCTCGGCGCCGCTGTCGCCATCCCGGTCATCAACCTGGTCGGTGTCGGCCCCGCCCGCGCTGCGGCCCCGGCCGTCGCTGCCGATGATCCGACCGCCGTCGCCCTGAAGTACAGCGCGGATGCCACCAAGTCCGACCGTGTGGCGGCGGCCCGTCCCGGTAAGCCGGTGGCCGAGCAGACCTGCTCGACCTGTCAGTTTTCGACCGCCAGTGACGTCCCCGGTCACCTGAACTGCACCCTGTTCCCCGGTAAGGTCGTAAGTGCCGCGGGCTGGTGCTCGTCCTGGACCGTCAAGGCCGCTTGATCGCAGCCTGCCCGATCCCCATTTCCGCCGGGGAGTCGAGAAACGGGGCCCGCGGGCCCCGTTCCGCATTCTGTCTCTGGCCTTGGCTTCGCGTCCGATCGCGGCCCAATGCTCCTGATCGTCATCCCGCGCATCCTGCGCCGCGGGGCCCGCTCCAAGCCGCTACCACCCCGGTACCCCTCCAGACACCATGACTATCGCAAAGCAGGCCGCGGTTGCCAGGCCCTTAGCGGCCGGTGCCCCACGCCAACGTCCGCCGCGTCTCGCGGCCGCCTTGCCCTCAGCAGCGCGACTGATGTTCCTGCGTGGGCTGGTCTGGGGACTCATCGGGCTCATCTACGCACCGCTCTTTCTCGAACTTACTGCCATCTTCGAGCGCTTCGGCGCCGGCCCCGAGGCCTACGCGGCCGCCTTGGCCGGGGCGGCGGGTGCGGCCCTCTATAGCTCGCACGAGTTGGCCATCGTGGGTGCCGGGATCGGCGCCGTGGTGGGCGTGCTGCTCTTGACGAGCGCCGCGGATCTGCTCAATTTCACCCAGTCCGCCGCCGTGGCGGCCGGTGTGGCCGCTCTGGTGGGCCTGCTGGTGTCCTTTCCCGGCCAGTGCACCCGGCGGGTACCCGGTAAGGTCCTGGCGGGGCTCACCACCGGCGCGGCCTGCGGCGCCCTGCTCGCGGCGACCCTACCGCTGAGTCCGCAGACGTCCTCGCCCTTCGTAATGCTGGCCTTGCTGGTCAGCGTCAAGGGGGCCCTGTATGTGACCAGCGTGCGCTGGTGGACCGACCGGATCAGCCGGCTACGCATCGCGGCGCGCCCCTGCCGCCTGATCGAGGCGTTGATCCTGGCCACTTTGGCGGGGCTGGCCGCCGGCGGTGTCTGGCTGATGGCCGGGCCCCTGCTCGGTAATGGGTCCGGCCTGGTGGGCGCGGTCGCGGCCAGGATCTACGACGCCCTGCTGTACGCCACACTCGGCGGGGTCTTGGGCGGGGTGGCGGCGGGGGCGCTGATCGAGGCATTCGGTTGCGCGTGGGTCCACGACGCCTAACGCCATGGCACGCACCAAATCCAGCCGGCGCTGGCTCGACCGCCAGTTCAGCGACCCTTATGTGAAGCGCGCTCAACAGGAGGGCTACCGCTCGCGGGCCGCCTACAAACTCTTGGAGCTACAGGACAAGGACCGCCTCCTGAGCCCCGGGATGCGGGTGGTCGATCTGGGCGCCGCCCCCGGCAGTTGGTCCCAGATCGCCGCGCGCCTGGTCGGCGGGCGCGGTCAGGTTTTCGCCCTGGACCTGCTCGCGATGGACCCCTTGTCAGGCGTGCAGTCCCTGACCGGAGACTTTCGTGAGCCCGAGGTCCTGGCGCAGCTGCGCGCGCAACTCGGCGACGCGCCGGTGGATCTGGTCCTGTCCGACATGTCACCCAATATCTCGGGAATGGCGACGGTCGATCAGCCGCGTACCGCCTATCTGGTGGAACTGGCCCTGGATCTCGCGCGCGAGATCCTGAAGCCGGACGGCGCCCTGGTCGTCAAGACCTTTCAAGGGGCGGGCTTCGACCAGATATTGCGAGGCTTGCGCGCCGATTTTGCCGTGGTAGCCAACCGCAAGCCCCAGGCCTCGCGGCCCGCGAGTCGGGAACTCTACCTGGTGGCCAAGGGCTTCCGTCCGAAATGACCTTTTTTCGGCATCATAAGGGTGTTACTTTGCCCGTATAGAGCCGGGTGCCCTCCCCTGAGCACCCCACCACCAGAGGCGAGCTGCCGTGAGCGATATGGCGAAGAATCTGATTCTATGGGTGGTCATCGCCATCGTGCTGATGTCCGTCTTCAACAATTTCACCACCACGCGGTCTGCCCCGCGCAACCTGACCTATTCCGCCTTTATTGAACAGGTCAAGCAGGGGACCGTGAAGGAGGTCACCATCCAGGGACGCACCATTGAGGGGCTCACCGACTCGGGGAGCCGCTTCTCCACCTACAGCCCGGGTGACGACGGCCTGGTGGGCGACCTGCTGAACAACAACGTCATCATCAAGGCTGCCCCGCCGGACAAGCCGTCGGCCCTGATGTCGATGCTGATCAACTGGTTCCCATTGTTGATTCTGGTCGGGCTCTGGGTGCTCTTCATGCGCCAGATGCAGGGCGGGGGCGGCGGCCGGGGAGCCATGTCCTTCGGCAAGAGCCGTGCGCGGATGCTCTCCGAGGATCAGGTCAAGGTTACTTTCCAAGACGTGGCGGGCGCCGAGGAGGCCAAGGATGAGGTCTCGGAGATGGTCGACTTCCTGCGCGACCCGGCGAAGTTCCAAAAGCTCGGAGGCAAAATCCCCAAAGGTGTGCTGATGGTCGGTCCCCCCGGGACTGGCAAGACTCTGCTCGCCCGGGCTATCGCAGGCGAAGCCAAGGTCCCCTTCTTCACCATCTCCGGCTCGGACTTCGTGGAGATGTTCGTCGGCGTGGGTGCCTCCCGGGTACGCGACATGTTCGAGCAGGCCAAGAAGCACGCTCCCTGCATCATCTTCATCGACGAGATCGACGCGGTGGGCCGTCACCGCGGCGCGGGCCTGGGCGGCGGTCACGACGAGCGCGAGCAGACGCTCAACCAGTTGCTGGTGGAGATGGACGGCTTCGAGGGCAACGAGGGCGTGATCGTCATCGCCGCCACCAACCGCCCGGACGTGCTAGACCCGGCCCTGCTGCGTCCCGGTCGCTTCGACCGCCAGGTGGTCGTGCCCCTGCCGGACGTGCGCGGGCGTGAGCAGATCCTTAAGGTTCACATGCGCAAGATCCCGGCCGCCGAGGATGTCAAGGCGTCCGTGCTCGCTCGCGGGACCCCCGGTTTCTCCGGCGCCGATCTCGCCAACCTGATCAACGAGGCGGCGCTCTTCGCCGCGCGCGCCAATAAGAAGCTGGTGGACATGGAGGACATGGAGAAGGCCAAGGACAAGATCATGATGGGTGCCGAGCGCCGCTCCATGGTCATGTCCGATGAGGAGAAGCGCCTCACCGCCTATCACGAGTCCGGCCACGCCATCGTCGGACGTCTGGTGCCGGAGCACGACCCCGTGCACAAGGTCAGCATCATCCCGCGCGGGCGCGCCCTGGGCGTGACGCTCTTCCTGCCCGAAGACGACCGCTTCAGCTACAGTAAACAGCGTCTGGAGTCGAGCATCTCCAGCCTGTTCGGCGGGCGCGTGGCGGAGGAGCTGATCTTCGGGGCCGAGAGCGTCACCACCGGTGCCCAGAATGATATCCACCGCGCCACCGACATCGCCCGCAGCATGGTGACCAAGTGGGGCCTGTCGGACCGGCTCGGACCCCTGACCTACAGTGAGGAGGAACAGGAGATCTTTCTCGGCCACTCCGTGGCCCAGCACAAGAGCGTTTCCGACGAGACTAACCACCTGATCGACGAAGAGGTCCGGCGCTTCATCGAGCGTAACTACGCCCGCGCCCGGCAACTGCTGACCGACAACACCGAGAAACTCCACGCCATGGCCGCCGCCCTGATCAAGTACGAAACCATCGACGCGGACCAGATCGACGACATCATGTTCGGACGCCCACCGCGTCCGCCCAAGGACTGGAACGACGAGGAGCCGAGTTGCCCCGGGCGCGCGAACCGCGCGAGCGACGACCGGGATACGAACCTGCCGCGGGACGACAGCCACCTGGGCCGCCCCGCCGGCGAGCACTGAATCTCACGGATCGGTGCCCATGTCACAACTGAATTGCGGCGGTCGCCTACTCGACCTCACTCTGCCGCGGGTGATGGGCATCCTCAATGTCACCCCCGATTCGTTCTCGGACGCGGGTCGCTTCTGGTCCCGCCCGGCGGCCCTTGGCCGCGCCCAGGCCATGGTGGAGGCGGGGGCCGACCTGATCGATGTCGGCGGGGAGTCCACCCGCCCCGGGGCCCCGCCGGTGAATCTGGCGGAGGAACTGGCGCGCGTGATCCCAGTGGTGACGGCCCTGGCCGAGTCACTCGCGGTGCCGATCTCGGTGGACACCTGGAAACCCGAGGTCATGCGTGAGGCGGTGGCGGCCGGTGCCGGGCTGATCAACGACGTGTGCGCCCTGCGGGCGCCGGGGGCGCTGGAGACCGCCGCCCGGCTCGGGGTGCCGGTGTGTCTGATGCACATGCTGGGGGAGCCCGGGACCATGCAGTCGGCGCCATCCTATGGGGACGCGGTGGCCGAGGTGCGCGACTTTCTGGCCGGGCGGGTGGACGCCTGCATCCGCGCCGGGATCCCTCGCGAGCGCCTGCTCATCGACCCGGGCTTTGGTTTCGGCAAGACGCTGGCGCACAATCTCGCCCTGCTCGCCCACCTGGAGGTCTTCACCGACCTTGGGGTGCCGGTCCTGGTGGGCCTCTCGCGCAAGTCTATGGTCGGCGCCCTGACCGGTCGAGCCACCGGGGAACGGCTGGCCGCCAGCCTGACCGCCGCGCTCCTGGCGGTGCAGCGCGGGGCGCTCGTCCTGCGAGTCCATGATGTGGCCGAGACCCGTGACGCGCTGCTGGTGTGGGAGGCGGTGCGCGGGGCCGCGAGCCTGCGTTGGCAGCGAATAAATAGACAGGATTAACAGGATTTAATACGGTTATCCATCGTCGTTTCTCATCCTGTTAATCCTGCAAGACCCTGTTAATACTGTCTTATTATTTGCCGGTCGCGGCAGAGCCTTGCGATGGCGTGATGCGTTCTGGGCTCGCAGCCGCGCGATCCGTCGGCCCTGGTTCCGCTAGCCTGTCCATGAATTGAGGTTGAGTTGCGATGCGGAAATATTTTGGTACGGACGGGATCCGCGGGCGGGTCGGTGAGCCCAACATCAGCCCCGATTTCGTGCTCAAGTTGGGCTGGGCGGCCGGCCGGGTCCTGGGTCAGGGTCCCGGCAGCACCATCCTGATCGGCAAGGACACCCGGATCTCCGGCTACATGTTCGAGTCGGCCCTGGAGGCGGGCCTGGCCGCCGCCGGAGTCAATATCCGCCTGCTTGGACCCATGTCCACCCCGGGGGTTGCCTATCTCACGCGCACCTTCCGTGCTGCTGCCGGCATCGTCATCACCGCCTCCCACAACCCCTACCAGGACAATGGCATCAAGTTCTTCTCTGCCGACGGCGACAAGCTGCCGGACGAGGTGGAGCTTGCCATCGAGGCGGAGCTCGAGCGGCCCTTGCATACCGTGGACGCCGCGGCCCTGGGCAAGGCGCGGCGGGTTGAGGACGCGGGCGGGCGCTATATCGAGTTCTGCAAGTCTACCATCCCCGCGGCCATGAATTTCCGCGGGCTCAAGTTGGTGGTGGACTGCGCCCACGGGGCGACCTATAACACCGCCCCCCATGTCTTTGAAGAACTGGGGGCCGAGGTGCTGCCCATGGGCACCGAGCCCGACGGGCTCAACATCAACCGCAACGTCGGCTCGACCAGTCCGGGCGCCCTGTGCACGGCGGTGATGGCGGCGGGCGCCGATTTGGGGATCGCCTTCGACGGCGACGGCGATCGGGTCCTGATGGTCAACGCCCGGGGCCGAATGATGGATGGCGATGACCTGCTCTACATCATCGCGCGTTCGCGCCAGGCGGCCGGCACCCTGCGCGGGGACGTGGTGGGCACCCTGATGAGCAATCTCGGGTTCGAGCACGCCTTGCACCGGCTCGGCATCGGCTTCGCCCGCACCCAGGTGGGAGACCGCTACATCATGGAGCGCTTAAAGCGCACCGATGCCATCCTGGGCGGCGAGCCTTCGGGCCACATCATCTGCCGTGACCGCACCAGCACCGGGGACGGCATCGTCGCGGCGCTCCAAGTCCTGGCGGCCCTGAACCGTCTGGAGGTGGGCCTGGACGACCTGTGTGCCGAGGTAGAGCACTACCCCCAGGTCCTGATCAACATCCGGTTGCCCGAGCGCCGGGAGATCGTCAGCCTGCCGGCCGTCATCGATGCGGCCTTCCTGGTCGAGCAGGAGTTGGCCGGGCGCGGGCGGGTGCTCCTGCGGCCATCCGGCACCGAGCCCCTGGTGCGGGTGATGGTGGAAGGCGCCGACGGCCCCCAGGTCCAGGCCCTGGCCGACCGGCTGGCCGTCGTGGTGCGAGACCAGATCGCCGATGGGGTGGCCTGAGCGTGGCCCTCGTCAAAAAGAGCGCCCTGGTCGCCCACTCGGCCAAGCGCATGTTCGATCTGGTCTACGACGTGGGCGCCTACCCCCAGTTCCTGCCCTGGTGCCAGAGCACTCGGGTGATCTCCGAGACCGCGGAGCAGATCTGCGGGCGTATCGAGGTCTCGCGCTTGGGCATTCACCAGACTTTCAGCACCTGCAACCGCTTCGAGCGCGATCGGCGCATGGACATCGCACTGCTGGACGGCCCCTTCCGCAAACTCCACGGCGGTTGGCGCTTCACCCCGCTGCGCGAGGACGCCTGCAAGGTCGAACTGGAACTGGAGTTCGAGTTTTCCGGCCGCCTGATCGACAAGGCCTTCGGAGCGGTTTTCAACCAGATCGCCAACTCACTGGTGGACGCCTTCTGCAAACGCGCCGATGACGTCTACCGGGGCTGAGCGACCCTCATTTCTCTTTCTTGATGCCGACTGCCTCTAGTCCACGGGTGATCAACCCCTCGTTATTCTTGTAATCGGGCACCGAGACGATGGTCTCCTTGGGCTTGTCGGTCGCGGCTGCCTTGGGGTTCGGGCGCAGGTCGCCCTCGACCCCGATAAGGGCATCGTCCTTGAAGAGCACAGTGACCTTACGCCGCTCCAGGGGCTTATGGCCGCGCCGCATGGTGTAGACATAGTCCCAGCGGTCGCAGTTGAAAAAGTCCGTCAAGAGCGGGGTACCGAGCAGATAGCGCACCTGGCGCTTGTTCATGCCCGGTTGCAGCTGATCCACCTGCTCCGCGTTGACGATGTTGCCCTGCTGCACCGTCATCCTGTAGACGAAGGGCAGCCGCTCGAGCACGGACTTCTGATAGTCGTCCACCTTGGGTACCCCCACGCAGGCGCCTAAGGCCAGGAAGGCGAGGCCGAGCAGGTAGGCGGCCGGACGAGTGAGAAGCTTTCGCATCTTGTTATGATAGGGCAAAGCGGGTAAACCCCGGCATCATACAGCAGCCCCGGCCCCCGATCATCGAACCCGGTCCGGCGGCCGGTGCAATCTCCCGGGAGGGCGAGGATGGACAACCAGCAGATCAAGGGGGCGGGGCTCAAGGTCACCCGTCCGCGCGAGAAGATCCTAAGCATCCTAGAGCGCAGCGGTCACCGTCATCTCAGCGCCGAAGACGTCTACAAGGCATTGTTGAACAACGGCGACGACATAGGCCTAGCCACCGTCTACCGGGTCCTGACCCAGTTCGAGGAAGCGGGCCTCGTCTGTCGGCGCCACTTCGAGACCGGCCAGTCGGTCTTCGAGATCAACAGCGGCGACCACCACGACCATCTGGTCTGCATCCGCTGCAGCCGCGTGGTGGAGTTCGCCGACCCCCTGATCGAAGAGCGCCAGGGCGCCATCGCCGCCGGTCACGGCTTCCGCATCGAGAACCACTCGCTGGTCATCTATGGCGTCTGCGCGCAGTGTGCCGCGCAGTGAGCACGGTGCTCCGGGATCACGGCTGAAGCCTTGGACTCCAGCCGCGCAGAGTCTGGGGCCACACGATAAACTTGCGCAGTTGCTCGCAAGCCGGTGGCGATTCGCGGGGCATCATGATCGCAACAGGATTCGAGGGACAGACGTGACAACGATCTTCATCTGCTACCGCCGGGAGGACAGCGGCCCGGCCGCCGGGCGCATCTACGACCGGCTGGGAGCTCACTTCGGCCGCGGCCAGGTCTTCATGGACGTGAACGACATCCCGCTCGGGGTCGACTGGCGGGACTGGCTCGACCGGCAGATTCGCGGTTCCGACCTGGTGTTGGCCGTGATCGGCCGGGACTTGCTGCGGGCCGCCGACGCGGGCTCACGCCACCGCCTGGATGCCCCGCGGGACTTTGTTGGCACCGAGATCGAGATCGCGCGCTGCATCGTCCTGATCCCGGTGCTCCTGGAGGGCGTATCGATGCCCCTGGAGCCGGACCTGCCTGACAGCATCAAGGCGCTCACCGATCGCCAGGGCACCACGGTCCACGCCGCCGGCGCCCATTTCCGCGGCCATATGGATCGCCTGATCTGCGGTATCGAGCGTCTGGCCGAGCACCAGCATCCAACGGCGCCGCCCTCCGTAGGGTTCGCTGCGCGGACTAGGCAACCGGTGTCGGCCGCGGTGCCCGGACCAATGATCAAGCCCCCAGCGCCGCGCCCGATCTCAAGACCCAAGCCCTGTTCGCCGAACTCGCCGCCGGCGCGACAAAACCCGAACGCCGCCTTGCGATCGGCGACCAACTAGCCGAACTGGGAGACCCTAGTCCCGGTGTCGGACTGGACCCTGACGGGCGGCCGGCGATCGATTGAGTCGAGGTCCCGGCCGGGGCCTTTCTCTACGGCGAGAACAAGGAACGCCTCGACCACGACGCCTTCCGGATCGGCCGCTGCCCAATCACCAACGCCCAATACCAGGCCTTCATCGCTGCCAGCGGCTATCAGGAACCGCGCTGGTGGGCAGAGCTGGAACAGCGGATCGAGTCACTGACCGATCTCGGCTGGAAGCAGCCTAACCGCTCGCGGGAATGTGTGTCCTAGTACGAGGCGAGGGCCTACTGCGCCTGGTTGGGTGCTGCCCTCTGGCCCGGAGTCCGCCTGCCAACCGAATGGGAATGGGAGCGGGCGGCGCACGGGACCGACGGGCGTGAATACTCCTGGGGCGACGGCTATCGGGCCTGGTTTACGAATATCAATGAGACCTACGGAAATGTTGGCCTCAGCAATCTCCAGCAGACCAGCGCCGTCGGCATCTACCCGCACGGCGCATCCCAGGAGAGCGTGCTGGATCTGTCCGAAAACGTCTGGGAGTGGGTAAACGAGGAGTGGGCCGCGGATCCGGGCGAATTCAAAGAGCAGGCATTCGGAGAGCCGGATGATCCATGAAGCCGGTGCCGCATCCGGATTCCCCGTGGCTGGTAGCCGGTAGCCCGGATGGAGCGCAGCGAAATCCGGGTGCGGCCTCGCAGACATACGATGACTCGGCGGGCGGCGAGCGGGGACCTGGATTGCGTTGCGCTCCATCCAGGCTACGGGCTGCGCGCGGTTCAGTGATCCAGTGGTCAATGAATGGGGGAGACGCACAAGACACGCAAGCCAAAGCCGCTGGTGCGGTCGTGCGGGCCTTGATCACAAATCCGCCCAAGGCCGGCCGGCCCATGTGGGTTTACGTGCGCAAGACCATGTTCTTAAAGGGAGCGACGACGCTGGGACTGAACAAGGTGGGTGGAATTATGATCAAGGCCGTCGCGCGGACCGAGGCCGCGGCGGTAGGCCGCGTGCGCGAAGAGCCGGGAGTAGTACCAAGAGCCGCCGCGCACAACCCGCGACCCGGTGCCGCCGGGCTGGATGCGCTTGGGGTCCTGGTATTCGCTCAGGCATCACTCCCAAACGTTGCCGGCCAGGTCCAGAACACCCTCCGGCGAGGCGCCGTGCGGGTAGATGCTGACGGTGGTGGTCTGCTGGAGATAGGTCGAACCGACACCGGAGTGCTTCTCATCGATGGTCGCATGGCCGGCGCGATAGCCGTCGCCCTAGGGGTATTCACGCCCGGCGGTGCCGCGCGCCGCCCGCTCCCACTCTCATTCGGTCGGCAGGCGGATTGCCAGCCCCAGGACAGCGCTTAGCCAGGCGCAGTAGGCCATCGCCTCGTACCAAGCGACGCGTTCCCACGGGCGGTTGGGCTGCTTTCAACCGGAATCGGCCGGCGACTCGATCCGCTGCTCCAGCCCTTGCCACCAGCGCCTCTCGGCATAGCCGCCGGCGGCGATGAATGCCTGGTACTGGGCGTTGGTGACGGGAAAGCAGCTGATCCAAAAGGCATCGGTCGGCGTTCCTTCTTGTCGCCGTAGAGAAACTCGACTTTGGCCATTTTTGTAGTCGGGCGACGGCCCCGCGCGTAACGCCACGGCGGTGCCGACGTGTGCGCTGAGCAGGAGGTTGCGGCAGCCGCTCGTCGCGGCCAGGCAGCACCCGCCAGTGGCCGTGGCACGCGGGGACACGCAGGGGAAGGCAGGCGGGGCA
>JADNEJ010000668.1 GCA_016292295.1 Candidatus Thiodictyon intracellulare | reverse complement strand
GCGTGGAACCTGAAACGGATGGCCGTATTACGTCTGCAGTCAGGGAAACACCGCGGAAAACTGCGTGTCTAGCCGAAAAACGTCTCTTTTTTGCCACAAAAGCCCGCCCAAGGGCCTCAGGTGGTGGCGCCGGTCGCTAAGTCCGACAGGCTGCTAGGGGGAGTTGGACGCCGCCGGCCCCTGACGCCGGCCGTTACGGCAGGTCCGCGGCCCAGGCGGCGCGGCGCACGCTTCCGCGCGGGCCCCGGGGAGCGGGTGCGGGTACAGCAGCAGGCGCCCATGATCCAGCCGGAGCGTCGCGGCGCGAGTTGGCAACTCACCATCCGCAATCAGCGCTGAGGCATCGTGCGGCGTCTCAGCAAGACGCTGAGCCTGAAACCGGAGCTCAAAGATCCCGAGTGGTAGATGGAGGTTTGGGACGATGCAACGGCCCAGGTTGCATCCGAAGCGAGGCTGTCTGGCTTGCCCGAAACCTGCTTTCCCGAAACCTGTCCATGGTCTCCCGGACAGGTCTTGGCCGAAGATTGGCTGCTCGAGTAGGCTTGGATTTTCACTATGAAAGCAAAGAAAGCAAAGCCGCTACGGCCTGGCCCTCGCCCTGTTAAGGAAAAAGACTGTCGCCTGGCCATGGTCACCAACACCAGGCATCCCCGCTGCCCGTCGGTCCTGCGCTCGCCCCGCGACGCAACCCCGAACTCCCGAACTCCTTTGACTCCCCCCTCCTTTCTCCCTATAATGAATGGTTTTCCGCGAGCCGGAAAAACTCCTTGCCTCACCGCCGGCGTCGGTTTTCGACCGACCGGTCGGGAGGCTTTCAGTCCATGAGGAGCAGCAATGCGACATTTTGAAGTGGTGTTTCTGGTTCACCCGAGCCAGAGCGAACAGGTACCGGCCATGGTAGAGCGCTACCGCGGCAACCTGGAGAAACACGGCGGTGTGGTGCACCGGCTCGAGGACTGGGGTCGGCGGCCCTTGGCCTACCCGATCAACAAGGTCCACAAGGCACATTATGTGCTGATGAACGTGGAGTGCGACCAGGAGGCGATCGACGAGCTAGAGAGTGCCTTCCGCTTCAACGACGCGGTCCTGCGCAACCTGATCCTGCGCCGTAACGCGGCGGTTACCGAGCCGTCCCCGCTGCTGAAGACCGGCGAGGAGCGCGAGCGCCCCGAGCCGCTTGGCGGCGACGCGGACAGCGACTGAGACCGCCCCCAGGTCATCCACACTCAAAGGCCCAAACACCATGGAAAATAGCTCCCGTTTCTTCCGTCGCAAGCGTTACTGCCGGTTCACCGCCGAGGGTATCACCGAGATCGACTACAAAGACCTCAACCTGCTCAAGGCCTATGTGAGCGAGTCTGGCAAGATAGTGGCGAGCCGCATCACCGGCACCTCTGCCAGGTACCAGCGCCAACTCGCCCAGGCGGTCAAGCGTGCCCGCTTCCTGGCCCTGTTGCCCTATACCGACGCGCATTGATCCAGAGCCCTGCTCGGGGACCGGGCCCGCACCAGGCGCGTGAGCGCCACGCCCAGTACCGGTGCGGGGCCGCCCCGAATTCCAGCCCCAGCCGATGAAGCCCCTGGCCGCGTTCATCATGCGCGGGCCGGTGCAGGCCAGCCTGGTGGCTTGGTTCACAGCGCTCTTGTCCCTATTGCTCCCGCTCGTGGGTCTCTTGAGCAGTGCGATCCTGGCCTTAGTGACGCTGCGTGCCGGGACCGGGTACGGGGTAAGGGTCGGTGCCCTGGTGGGGCTGAGCTGCCTACCCTGCTGCTGGGATCGCTCTGGCCGGCGCTCGGGATCCTGCTGGTCCTGTGGCTGCCGGTGTGAGAGCTCGCCGCGATCCTGCGTTTCTCCCGCTCACTGGCGTTTACTGCCCAGGCGACGGGGCTGGCCGGGGTCCTGCTCATCCTCACGATCCATGTGCTCACAGTGGACCCGACGGCCGCTTGGCTGCGGCTGTTGGAGCCCTTGCGTACGGCACTGGTGAAGGATGGTGGATTGGACGAGCCGGCGGCCGCGGCGGTCTTTGCGGCCCTGGCCTCCTGGATGACCGGGGCCCTGGCCGCGGCCCTGGTGTTGCAAGTGCTGTTGGGGCTCTTCATCGGGCGTTGGTGGCAACGCCAGTTCTACAATCCGGGCGGTTTCGGAGCGGATTTCCACTCCTTTCAGTTACACCTGCTGTTCGGCCTCGTCGGTCTGCTGCTGGTGGCTGCCGTCGGTTTTCAGCCGGGCCCCGGCCTGATCCCGGACCTGTTGCTGGTGCTCTCGATCCTGTGGCTGTTCCAGGGGCTGGCGGCCATCTACCAGTTGATCGCGCGGCGCGGCTTGCTGGTGGGTTTGTATATGTTGTTGGTCGTATTCATGCCCCGCACCTTGGTGCTGGTGGCCTGTCTGGGCCTGGTGGATATCTGGGTCGACCTGCGCGCCCACCTGGGGCCGCAGCCCCCGGCCTGAGCTTCAGGACCGCGCGTGCGCTGCACGTACGGCCGTCCCCCCCCTAAAGACTCTGAGGAAAAACGAAGTGGAAGTCATCCTGCTGAAGAACGTCGGTGGTCTGGGCAGCCTTGGCGAAAAGGTCAAGGTGCGCCCCGGTTATGGCCGCAACTATTTGGTTCCCGCCGGGTTCGCCGTGTCGGCCACGGCCAAGAACCTGGAGGCCTTCGAGGCCCGGCGCGCGGAACTGGAGCGCGAGGCCGCCGCCAACCTGGCGAGCGCGCAGGAGCGCAAGGCCGCCATGGAAGGGCTGCGCCTCACCATCGCCCGCAAGGCCGGCGACGAGGGCCGTCTGTTCGGCTCGGTGGGTGCGGGCGACATCGCCACCGCCCTGACCGGCGTCGGAGTGGCCATCACCAAAGCGGAGGTGCGCCTCCCCGCCCCGCTGCGTGCTATCGGTGAGTTCCCGGTCACGCTGCGCCTGCACCCGGAGATGGATGCGATCATCACGGTGGACATAGTCCCCGGCACCTGAGCGGGGCTATCCGCTTTTGTTCGGCCCTGCAAGAGCAACCACTCATGGCCATAGTCTCCCAGAAGCCCCGCGGCTCCTATGTGTGCAACGCCTGCGGGGCGGCGCAGCCCAAGTGGAGCGGTCAGTGCGCCGATTGCGGGGCCTGGAACAGCGTAGAGGAGGCGGCGCGGCCGCTGCCGCCCCAGCACCGCGCGGCCGGACGGGGCGGGTTCGCGGGTGCGGCGGAGTCGGAGACCCAGTCGCTGGCGGACCTGAAGCCCGAGGAGCGGGTGCGCACCGGCACCGGGATCGGTGAACTGGACCGGGTGCTGGGCGGGGGTCTGGTGATCGGCTCGGTGGTGCTCCTGGGTGGGGGCCCGGGGATCGGCAAGTCCACCCTACTGCTCCAGGCGTGCGAGTCGCTCGGCGCCCAACACCCGGTGCTCTATGTGAGTGGGGAGGAGTCGCCCCAACAGATCGGTCTGCGGGCGCGGCGCCTCGGGATCACGGGGGCCGGCATCCGGTTGCTGGCGGAGACCTGCGTGGAGCGCGTCCTGGCTCTGGCGGCACGCGACGAGCCGCGGGTGATCGTCGTGGACTCCATCCAGACCCTCTATACGGACCTGCTTCCCTCTGCCCCGGGCTCGGTCAGCCAGGTGCGCGAGACGGCGGCGCAGTTGGTGCGCTTCGCCAAGCGGGCGGACACGGCGGTCTTCTTGGTCGGGCACGTGACCAAGGAGGGGGCACTCGCCGGCCCGCGGGTGCTGGAGCACATGGTCGACACGGTCCTCTATTTCGAGGGCGAGGCGGGCGGGGCCTTCCGGATGGTGCGGGCGATCAAAAACCGCTTCGGGGCGGTGAACGAGTTGGGGGTCTTCGCCATGGGCGATCGGGGCCTGCGGGAGGTAAGGAACCCCTCGGCCATCTTCCTGTCGCGCCACGACCAGCCGGTGCCCGGCAGCGTGGTGATGGTGACTCGGGAGGGGACCCGGCCGCTCTTAGTTGAGGTCCAGGCTCTGGTGGACGAGAGCCCGCTCGCCAACCCGCGGCGGGTCGCGCTGGGGCTCGACCAGAATCGGCTCGCCATGCTGCTCGCGGTGCTGCACCGTCACGGCGGGGTGGGCATGTTCAATCAGGACGTCTTCGTCAACGTGGTGGGCGGGGTGCGCATCAGTGAGACGGCGGCCGACCTGCCCCTGGTGCTAGCGGTGCTCTCCAGCTACCGCGACCGCTCCCTGCCGCTGGAGTTGATGGCCTTCGGCGAAATCGGGCTCTCGGGTGAGGTGCGGCCCGTGCCCAACGGCCCGGACCGGCTGCGCGAGGCCGCCAAGCACGGCATTCGCCGCGCCATAGTGCCGGCCGGCAATGTGCCGAAGGAGGGGGTAGAGAAGCTTGAAATCCTGGCGGTTAAGACGCTGGCCTCGGCGATCGAGTGGGTTTGATCCAGGCGCTATTTGGCGGTTTCTTGAGAAAGCCGTAATGTCTCAGGAAGCCATGGGGGAAGCGATCAATAGGCCTTGATCATAATTCCGCCCACCTTGTTCAGTCCCGGCGTCGCCGCTCCCTTGCAGAACATGACCTTGCGCGCGTAAACCCACATGGGCCGGCCGGCCTTGAGCGGATTTGTGATCAAGGCCCGATCAGTATGCTGAAGAGATCAGTTAACGTATCGTATCGCAACCAACCGTCACTTGTATTAGCAAGGAGGTTGAGTCGAAAGGATTTGTTCCAAAGCATCCTGAACGGTCCAAACGTATCTCTGATTCTGCAAATAATAGAAAACCGACCAGCTTCTGGTCGAATTATTATACTGGGAACTCCATTGGCCTCCATTCTGGATATTAGCATAAGGCTGATAGGAAGCTCCTTGCACCGCTGCCGGAAATCCAACTGAGTGCTGCTCCGACAGGTGAGCTGAGGACAATCAGACCCGGCAGATTGTCCAGGCGAAAAGCCCCGGGCGGCGGCCTTGATCATAATTCCGCCCACCTTGTTCAGTCCCGGCGTCGCCGTCCCCTCGCAGAACATAGCCTTGCGCCCTTGCGCGTGAAAACACACATGGACCGGCCGGCCTTAGGCGGATTTGTGATCAAGGCCACCGGCCGGTGCAGCAACTATTGTAAGAATCTCCTAAAGGAGCACGACGCCGGTAAACGGAGTCTTCTTCCCGGCCGCGGGCTCTGTCTTCTCGCCAGGCTTGTTCTTGACCGAGATGCAACCTCTTGACCGAGATGCAACCTGTTGGTAACGGGGCTTTGTCGGTGCGCCGCGTTAACTCCGCGTGTTCCTCTGCTCGCACAGCGAACAGCGACAACGTCGGGCCTTCCCTTCGCCAAGGATGCGGGACTCCCACGCTACCGGAACCGCGCTCGGAATTCATCCAGCCTTGCCAGAAGGACACGGTAGATCGACCGATACCGAATTTGTCGACCGTCGCCCGCACGCCGACGTCTCGACGCGCCAACAAGATAATCCGAGCGCGCATCGCAATTTGCTGCGGACAGGTCGGTTGTCGTTCAAGCGTCTTCAGTTGTCGACGCTCACGATCGGTTACAGGGACGGAGGCAGCACGCAGCAATGGCATCGCAGAGAATCAGTAGAATTCTGAAAAAATAGTAATTTACGACATACTCCAAGAAATAGCATTAGTATTTCCATCGTGTGGTATTAGGCGTTTATGGGGCCTGTGTGCCGCGATGACGCGGGTCGCGGCACGGTGTTCGACGAGCGGAACGAATAGCTGCGCCAGGCTTGAGTGGTCCGCCGATGCAGATAGCGGAGAATTAACGGGAGCCTCGCCGCAATTTTCCTCTACTGCTCCAATGCCTGAGATGCCGCCCGGGCCAGAAATCCGGACCGGCTTAGGTGATGCGCCTTTGCGTAGTCGTCGATGCGTCGCACCAGGCACTCGGGTAACGAGATATTGAGTCGGATCGCCTTGGGATTGACCCGCCCCAGGTCGATATCAACCAGCAGCCACACGCCGTCCTGATATTCTGGCCGGGCCGCTAGTTCTTCCAAGGGGGTTGGCGGAGGAATGACGAGATCCTCGCCTTCACAATAGAGCTCCACCGCTTCTTGGACCTGTGTCGGCAGCGCTACCCATTCGTCTGCCGCTGAAAAGCACCCGGGAAAGTCGGGGATCGTGACTCCATGCGCGTGTTGCGCGTCGCCGAGATGGACATACACCGGATACAACATGGCCCTCACCCCCAGGTTCAACCAGCCTGTCGATAGATATTGCGCAGGGCCCCGATCGCCAGGTCTTTGCGTGGGTGGGGGACCATCACATGGCCGGGGTGCACCGGGTGCTTGAATTTCACATGGTCGCCCTTGCCGCCCACGCGCACCCAACCTTCTGCCTCAAGCCGTTTGACCAAGTCGAGGCTTTTCATGTTATGTAGTATTGCACGGCAACATGGTGCGGTCCAGGGTGCCCGCTCTTGGTCACGGTGGCCACCGTGAGCGCTGATCGGATAGTGGCGGTTACGACAGTGCCAGCCTCCGCTGCACTCGCCGGGAAGCAGCGACGTGGGACTGGCGAGTGGTCTAGTTCATGACGCGATCTGCCTCACCCCAGGCCCAGGATGTTGAATCCGGTGTCCACGAACAGCACGTCCCCGGTGATCCCGCTCGCCAGATCCGAGCACAGGAAGGCTGCGACGTTACCCACCTCGTCGGCGGTCACGTTGCGCCGCAGCGGCGTGTGCTTCTCCACTTGATTGAGCATCGAGCGGAAGTGCGAGATCCCGGCCGCGGCCAGGGTATAGATAGGGCCAGCCGAGATGGCGTTGACCCGGGTTCCGTTGGGGCCGAGCGAGGCGGCCAGATAGCGCACATTGGCCTCGAGGCTGGCTTTGGCGAGTCCCATCACGTTGTAGTTGGGCACCGCCCGCTGGGCGCCGAGGAAGGTCATGGTCAGGAGCGCCCCATTGCGGCCCGCCATCAAAGAGCGGCTGGCCTTGGCCAGGGCGGCGAAGCTGTAGGAGGAAATCTCGTGGGCGGTGTTGAAACCCTCGCGGGTCAGCGCGTCCACATAGTCCCCGTCCAACTCGTGCTTGGGGGCAAAGGCGATGGAGTGGACGATGGCGTCCAGACCGTCCCAGCGTTCCTCCAAGGCTGCGAAGCAGTGGGCGATCTGCCGGTCGCTGCTGACGTCCAGGTGCAGGGCGATGTCGGAGTCCAACTGAGTGGCCATCTCCTCGACACGCGGGCGGAGTTTGTCGTTCTGGTAGGTGAGTGCGACCTGGGCGCCCTCGCGGCGCATGGCTGCAGCGCAGCCCCAGGCGATGGACCTGTTGCTGGCCAAGCCGGTGATCAGGATGCGCTTGTCTTGTAGGAAGCCCATGGGTGTCGATTGTTCCGTGGTGGGTGGTGTCGGGGGCGGCGAGGCGGCAGATCCGCAACGGCGCGACTTTCGGCGGCGCTGTTTCCCGTGCGATCATGTTCGCCCTATGAGGATTCGCAACACTACCGAAACTTGTCGGCCCGTGCCAGCCTGGAGCAGCCTCGATCGGAGGCTGGCGGGGGGGGCATGGGGCTTGATTGGGCGAGCGGCCGGGTCAGCTGCCACGGGGGACGCGATCCGCACAGCGGAACCTACCGGGAGGCGCGGCGCGCGGTGCGGGTCGGTGTTCGTGGTCCTGGCGGTGCTGGCGGCCCTGGTCCTGCTGCTCGGCGGCTGCGGCAAGGTGCCCTGGAACGACCCCTATCCTGAAGGTCTGGCGCTCAGCAACACCCTCTATAGTTCCTTCGACGAGCGGCCCAAGCACCTGGATCCCGTCCGCTCCTACAGCGCCAACGAGTACGCCTTCCTCGCCCAGGTCTACGAGCCGCCGCTCCAGTACCACTTCCTGCTGCGGCCCTATCAGCTGGTGCCCCTGTCCGCGTCGCAGGTCCCGATCCCGCGTTACTTCGATGCCGCGGGCAAGCCGTTGCCCGACGATGCCCCGGCCGAGCAGATCGCCTACAGCGACTATCTGGTTCAGGTCCGCCGCGGGGTCCGCTTCCAGCCGCACCCCGCGTTCGCCCGGGATGGGTCTGGGGCCCTGCGTTACCACGGACTGACTGCGGTGGATCTGCGCGGAATCAATCGCCTGGCGGACTTTCCCTACACCGGTACCCGCGACCTGACCGCGGCTGATTTCGTGCACCAGACCAAGCGCCTGGCCGCCCCGTGGCTGCACTCGCCGATCGCCGGGGTGATGCAGGAGCACATCCTGGGCTTCAAGGAACTCGGCGAGCGCCTGACGCAGGCCGCGAAGCTGGACCCGGTCGCCCGGGTCCAGGCCCTGCGCGAGGCGCGCCTCGACGGGGTAGAGGTGGTGGACCCGGCGAGCTTTCGCATCCGCATCAACGGCAAGTACCCCCAGTTCGCCTACTGGCTCGCCATGCCTTTCTTCGCTCCCATGCCCTGGGAGGCGGAGTTGTTCTATGCCCAGCCCGGCATGAAGGAGCGCAACATCGTACTCGACTGGTACCCGGTCGGGACCGGCCCCTTCATGCTGACCGAGAACAACCCCAACCTGCGGATGGTGCTCACGCGCAACCCCAACTTCTGGGGTGAAACCTTCCCCACGCAGGGGATGCCCGGGGATGCTGAGGCGGGGTTGATCAAGGATGCCAGTCGGCCCATGCCCTTCGTGGACCAGGCCGTCTATAGCCTGGAGAAGGAGGACATACCGCGCTGGAACAAGTTCGTCCAGGGCTATTACGATTCATCCGGAATCTCTTCCGACGCCTTCGACCAGGCGGTGCGCATCGGCGGGGACGGCGGCCCCAGCCTCACCGATGAGATGCAGACCAAGGGCATCGAGCTCATGACCTCGGTGGAAACATCCATCTCCTACCTGGGCTTCAATATGCGTGACCAGGTGGTGGGCGGCTATAGCGAGCAGGCGCGGCTGCTGCGCCGCGCCATCTCCATCGCCGTGGATTATGAGGAGTTCATCTCCATCTTCGCCAACGGCCGCGGCCTGATCGCACAAGGGCCACTGCCGCCCGGCATCAGCGGCTATCAGGAGGGAAAGGGCGGCATTAACCCCTATGTCTATGAATGGCACGACGGCCGCCCGGTGCGCCGGGGGATCGCGGAGGCGCGCGCCCTGCTGGAGCAGGCTGGCTACCCGGGCGGGCGCGACCCCAAGACCGGCCGTGCGCTCAGTATCAACTATGAGGCGGTCGCCACCGGGCCCGATGATAAGTCGCGGCTCGCGTGGATGCGCAAGCAATTCGAGAAGCTGGGGATCGAGCTCGTGATCCGCTCCACCGACTACAATCGCTTCCAGGAAAAGATGCAGAACGGGACCGGCCAGGTCTACATGTGGGGCTGGAACGCCGACTACCCGGACTCGGAGAACTTCTTCTTCCTGCTCTATGGACCCAACGGCAAGGTGGAGCACCAGGGGGAGAACGCCTCCAACTACGACAACCCGGAATTCAATCGGCTCTTCGATCAGATGAAATTCATGGAGAACGGACCCGAGCGCCAGGCCCTGATCGACCAGATGATGACGATTGCCCGCCGCGACGCCCCCTGGCTCTGGGGCTTCTACCCCAAGGCCTTCAGCCTGCACCACCAGTGGTTATTCAACGTCAACCCCAATAAGATGGCCAATAACACACTCAAGTACCGGCGGCTCGACCCGGTGTTGCGGGAACGCCTGCGCACCGAATGGAACCCATCGGTCCTCTGGCCCCTCTGGGCCGTCCTGGGAATCGGCGCCATCCTGGTTCTGCCCGCTCTGTGGATGGTGCGGCGCCGCGAACGGAGCACCGCCCTGTGAGCGCCTATATACTGCGCCGCCTGCTCTATGCCCTCCCGATCCTGATCGGGGTCAACCTGCTGACCTTCGTCCTGTTTTTCGTGCTCAACTCACCCGATGAGATGGCGCGGATGCAGCTCGGTGAGAAGCGGGTAACGCCGGCGGTTATTAGCAATTGGAAGCAGGAACACGGCTATGACCGGCCGCTGCTCTTCAATGAGAAGGCGAGCGGGCTCGCCAAGGTCACCGACACCATCTTCTTTCAGCGCTCGGTGAAGCTCTTCGCCTTCGACTTCGGTTCATCGGACGATGGGCGCAATATCGGTTACGACATCTCGCAGCGTATGTGGCCGAGCCTCGCTATCGCCGTGCCGGTGCTGCTGGTGGGGTTCGCCATTGACATCAGCCTGGCGCTCTTCATCGTCTTCTTCCGCGCCACCTATCTGGACTTCGGGGCGGTGGTGCTGCTGGTGGCGATGATGTCTATCTCCGGGCTCTTCTATATCATCGGCGGCCAGTTCCTGATGAGCAAGATGTTCCACCTGGTGCCGATCTCCGGATACGACATCGGGATCAAGGCCTGGAAATTCATGATCTTGCCGGTCATCGTCGGGGTCGTCGGAGGGGTCGGGTCCGGCGTGCGCTGGTACCGCACCCTGTTCTTGGAGGAGGTATCTAAGGACTATGTGCGCACCGCCCGCGCCAAGGGGCTTACCGAGCGCCGCGTGCTGTTCCGCCATGTGTTCGGCAATGCCCTGATCCCCATCCTGACCGGCGTGGTGGTAGTATTGCCACTGCTCTTTATGGGCAGCCTGATCACCGAGTCGTTCTTCGGCATTCCGGGCCTAGGCAGCTATACCATCGATGCCATCAGCAACCAGGATTTCGCCATCGTGCACGCCATGGTCTTCCTGGGCGCCGTACTCTATATCCTGGGGCTTCTGCTGACCGATATCTCCTATACGCTGGTCGATCCGCGGGTGCGGCTGCAATGATGCTCGTCATCCTCTGGACCGACGCTCTGGTCTTCCTGCTGCTCGCCCTCGCCATCGGCTTCGCGCTCTACGCCTCCCGCCACGAGCACCTGCGCGCCCCCTGGCGGCGCGTGGCCCGCTCCCGGGTCGGCCTGGGCGCGCTGGTGGTCCTGGGCTTCTATGTACTGATCGGGCTGCTGGATACACTGCATTTCCGACTGCCGCTTGCCGATCCGGCGCCCGGTGCCGCGCACGCGGCCACTGAGCGGCGCTTCGCCCCGGAGGTCATGAGCGTCTTCGACTACTGGGCGCGGCCGCTACGCCAACGCCAGGAAAAGACCTATTCAGCGCCCTTTGCAACCCACCTCTTCGTCAAGGAGGCGATCACCCAACCCGACGGCAGCGTGGTGCGCGACTATCCTCGGCTGCAATACGGCGGCCGGCACCTAAAGGACCCGAAGCAGCGCGGCTGGGACATCTTCGACACCGCACTGCGGGGGCAGATCGAGGGCTTAGTGGTCTGGGGTCTGATCACGCTGCTTGTCCTCTGGGGCATGGCGCGGCGCCGGGGGCTCGCCCTGTTAGCGATGTATGCAGAGGTCCGCGACGGCCGCACCGATCTGCCCTGGCGCACCGCCCTGGGGGGGCTCGCCCTGATGCTGGTACTCGGCTTCGTCGCCGGTGAACTGGCCCTCAAGTACCACATCCTGGGCACCGACAAGGTGGGTGAGGACGTTTTCTTCCAGGCGCTCAAATCCATTCGCACCGGGCTCGTCATCGGTACCCTGACGACGCTCGTAATGCTGCCGGCGGCCGTCCTGCTCGGGGTCATGGCCGGTTATTTCCGCGGCTGGGTGGATGACATCATCCAGTACCTCTACACGACGCTCAATGCGATCCCCAGCGTGCTGCTGATCGCCGCCGCTATCCTCATGCTCCAGGTCTATATGGCAAACAATGCCGACCAATTCGAGAGCCTGGTGGAGCGGGCCGACCTGCGCCTGCTGTTCCTGTGCCTGATCCTGGGCGTGACCAGTTGGACCGGCCTCTGCCGGCTGCTGCGCGGTGAGGCATTGAAACTGCGCGAGGCGGATTATGTGCAGGCCGGCGCCGCGCTCGGGGTCGGCCATTTCGCCATCCTGGGCCGGCATATAGTGCCGAATGTGCTGCATATAGTTTTGACCACCTTGGTCCTGGATTTCAGCGGACTGGTGCTGGCCGAGGCGGTACTGTCCTATATCAACATCGGCGTAGACCCGACCATGAACAGTTGGGGCAACATGATCAACAGCGCCCGCCTGGAATTGGCCCGCGACCCGGTCGTCTGGTGGTCGCTGGCCGCCGCCTTCCTCTTCATGTTCACCCTGGTCCTGGCGGCGAACCTTTTCGCCGACGTGGTTCGCGACGCCTTCGACCCGCGGCTGCGGGGGACGCGTTGACTCGCCGTTTCTCACCAATAGGCATAGGAGGTCATCATGCAAGCGATAGAATTGGAGACCACCATCACGAAAGGCGAGATTCACGTCAGGTTGCCGGCTGACATCAACGCAGAAACGGCTCGGGTACAGCTCGGGTGATTGTGTTATTTGAACCAAAGCCGCGAGCGGCAAGCAATTTCAATGTTGAATTATTTTAATTTCTTGATGGAATCGTCGATCAACGTGACTGGCCCGTCAGGAGCAAACGAAATGTTTGAGCCCGGTTGCCGCGGCTGGACCGCAGTGCGCCTTAGGACGTGCTAGCAGCCTGTCGGATTTCGAGGCCCCGTCGGGGCGGCGGGTCCGGTGCACTGTCGGGATTAAACCCGATGGCCGACCGATGGCCGGAGTGCTACTGCCGATGCGCCGCTGCCACCCGATGGACCGCGACACTGACTTGCTCCTGCCGCTGTCGGTGCAGGACTGG
>JADNEJ010000063.1 GCA_016292295.1 Candidatus Thiodictyon intracellulare | reverse complement strand
CAACACCTGGCGCACCCGCCGGGCGAGACCATCCATGCCTTGGCGGAAGTCCGCCCATGGCCCAGTAGACAAAGATATCGTCGGCGAGCAGCGCATCTACTTCGCAGCCGGTTGGTCTCGTCCAGGGCCGAGTCGATCGGCACCGAGACCGCCCCCGGGATGGCGCCCAGGAACTTCTCCTCATCCAGGTTACCGCGGGTGTAGGCGACCCACCGCTCGCGCAGGTCGGCGACTTGGCGCAGGGCCAGCGGGTTGCCGGTCTTGACGAAGAGGCCCTTGCCAACCTCGATATAGGGTGAAGAGGAAGCGATCCGCCCGCTCCGAGTGAACGGCGGAAGCAGCCAGGCCGTTGATCTCGCCCCGCCCGGCGCGCGCCACCTAGAGTCCAGGCGCGGCGCCCGGACCCTGGGCCGCGGCCTTCAGTCGGCATTCGCAGGTGCATGGTCACGCGCCATAGTAGACCGCCCGCGGGTCGGCAACCATCCGGTTTGTCGTCAGGCGCAAGGCCCCAAGGACCCTGGCCCCGTTGCTTTTGTCAACCGGTGGGGCCACGTCGGGACCACCCGCCCGCCCACCGCCCCAAGCCTCATGCCCGCCACCCTCCTGCTCGACAACGGCTCCACCTGCCCGGAGTCCACGCTGGCCCTGCGGCGGCTCGCCCGCGCCCTGGCCGGGCGCAGCGGGCGGGCAGTGCACCCAGTCTCGCTCCTGCACGCGGATCAGGTGTCGGCAGGCGCTCTGGATGGGCAAGGCGCTGACACGCTCGAACCCTGGCTGCGCCGCGCCATGGCCGCCGGCCGGCGGGATTTCCTGCTCATCCCACTCTGGTTCGGACCCAGCCACGCCCTGACTCGGTTCATCTCCGGACTGACCGCGCAACTGCGCCGCGAGCAGGGCCACTTCCAACTGCGCTGCGCCCCCGAACTCTGCCCCCTGCCGGGTGGCGAGCCGCGCCTCACCGAGGTCCTGCTCGGGAACATCAAGGGCACCGCCGCCGCCCTGGGCCTGGCCCCCCGGCGCCTGGTCCTGGTCGACCACGGCTCGCCTACCCCGGCCGTCACCGCCGTACGCACCTGGCTCGCTGCCCGGCTGCGTGAGCGGCTGGACGCCGGCGCGGTACTCGATGAGGCGGTGATGGAACGGCGCCCCGACTACGACTACGACTTCAACGGCGACCTGCTGGAGACAGTCCTACACCGACTCGCCGCCGTGGACCCGGCAAGCCCTGTCCTGCTCCCGCTGCTCTTCCTCTCCCCCGGTCGCCACGCCGGCCCGGGCGGGGACCTGAGCGCCATCTGCGCCCGGGTCCAGTCCGCGGTCCCGGGTTTTCGCGTCTACCCGACCGCGCTGGTCGGGGCACACCCCGGGCTCGTCGAGATCCTGGCCGGGCGCATCGCCGCCGGCGCTTGCTTTCCGGCTGAAGCCTCGACCTCCGGTTGAGGCGTCATCGCCCAGGAGGTCGAGGCCTCACCCTGAACGTCAGACCAGAACCCGATGAGAGCGGCTTCAGCCGCGACCCGACCGTCGTGCTGTCTCCCCTCCCTGCTTGCGCGTCACTGCCATTAAGTTAAGCCTCACTTGCAGTCCGGCGCTCCCAGTAGCCGTTGCGGCTTGACTTAATGGTAGTGACGCTGGAGCGTGGGGACGAGAGGCGCCGGTCCCGCTGCAAGTCATGGCGGAGTGGCGGCCAGGGCCTCCAGCAGGGCAGCGGCGAGTTGGGCCAGGGGCTAGGGCAGGCCCGGGGGCGGGGGTTGGTCCTCGCCGCGGGCGAGGGCCTGCAGGAAGAGGCCGAAGGCGCCCAGGGGGTCGGGGAGTCCGGAGAGCTGGGCCAGGGCCTCAGCGGCGTCGGGCTGGGGGGCGCGGTGCTGGGTGCGTGCCTGGTGGACGAACCGAGCCAGGGCGAGCAGGGTCTCCATGAGTTGGCGGTGGGGGGCAGCGGGCTGGTCCCCGGCGCCGCGGCCTCCGCCAGGGTCGGGTGCAGCTTAAGATAGGGGGTGTTGAACCCGGGCAGGTCCTCCACCCGCAGCAGGGCGGTGGCGGTCAGCTCGGCGCGGATGCCGGACCAGCGCGCCTCCGGGACCTGGGAGAAGTCGAGGAAGGATCGCTCGAACATGCCGTCCTCGAACCAACCGAACCAGGGCAGCGCCTTGCGGGCGGCGGGGCTCAGATGCCGGAGGGAGAAGTCGAGCGAGGAGAGCAGCGAGCGGTTGCGGCCCTCGGCCCGGCTCTGGTCCTGGAACTGGTCCAGGCGCCCGGCCAGTTCCTCGCGGATAATGCGGGGCCGCAGCGTCTTCAGGTGCGGGGCTATCAGCTCGATGGAGAGCGGGTGGTCCTCCAGGCGATTCAGCAGTTCCTCGATCGCCAGATCGCTCCCAGCCGAGGCGTTCCAGGTCAATCTCTTTGCGCTCGACGATGCCGCGCAGCAGGTGCAGCGCGTCCGGCCAGGCGAGCCCGCGCAGGCGCAGTTCCCGGATGCCGGCGAGCACGGTCTCCTGGGAGCGGCAAGTCACCAGCAGCCGGCCGCCGTGCTTGAGTACCGTGTCGCCGTCGGTCAGCTCGCGGTAGAGCCGCTCCAGGTCGGCGCGGGCCGCGCCATCGATCTCGTCGGGTGCGCCGTGCGCACCCTTGCCGGGGTCGGTGCGCGCGGCGCACCCTACCGGGACTGGTCCATCCTGGGGCGCGAAGGCGGGGAGCATAGACTCGAAGTTGTCCCAGGCCAGGAGCACCCGGTTGCGACGGAAGAGCCGCACTGCCTGGGCCCACTGCGCGTCCGGTCCCAGCGCGGCGAAGCCGTCGGTGCCCAGGGACTCGCCGAGCAGCCGGACCACGGCCTCGGCCCCGGCGCCCTTCTCGAAGCTGTGGAAAAGCGCTCGATCGAAGCGGCCGGTGCGCAGCCACCAGTGAGCGGCCTCGCGGGCGAGCGCCGTCTTGCCCACCCCTCCTCCGGCGTGCAGTAGCACGCTGGAGTTGGAGCGGAGCGCCCTTTTCATTTCCAATAGCTCGCGGACGCGGCCTTGGAAGCGGTACCTGGGGGCGAGCGGGAAACCGGGGAGTGCGATGTCGTCGCGCGGGGACTCGCCGCACTGGGGTGCGGCGCTCTCGGTGGCCGGTGCGGCGGGGGGGACCAGCGCAAGGTCGGCGCCGCCTTGGTAGAGTTGGGGGATGATTTAGTCTTGCAGATCGACGGTCTCCGGGTCCGGGCCTGGGGCCAGCCAGCGGGCGTGGTTGGTCAGGAGCGCGACGCGCGCCTCGTCCAGTGACTCGCCGATGGTGAGGCCCGCCACCAGGTCCTGGCAGAGCCGCTCGCAGGCCAGGGTCGCGGCGACGACGTGAGAAGGCGATGACCGAGCCGACCCCGCCCTGGAGCAGGGCCGGGGCCAGGGCACCGAACACCGGTCGGTCGGAGACCTGGGCGCCGCGGCAGGCCTCAAGCAACACCAGCGGGACCTGGAGCCGGCTCAGGATATCAGCCAGGTCCCTCTTGTCCAGCGGTAGCGGAAAGGGGTTGCCCTGGTCCCAGTGGGCGGTCAGGCCCTCGCCCTCCCGGCGTACGGTCAACAGATACTCGCGCGGAGCCGGACGGGGCTGGGGGGTCTGGGATGGGTCGGGCATGGCCGCTGCTCCGTGGTCCAGGGTGGTCTTGACCGCGGCCGATGGCGCAGTCCTGGTGCGTCGTGGGCCTGACATTAGCAGGGTTTCTGGGTTTTGGTAGGACGGCCCCTGGGCGCGACGGCGGATGGGCCGGCACGGCGTGCAGTTCCAACACTGACGCAGCTCAACCGGAGGTCGGGGCTTCAGCCGGTCGACCCCGGATCGAAATGCGCGCACTACCGCGCGGACGCCCGCCGGCTGAAGCCCCGACTTCCGGTTGTTCCTGCGGACCGGACAGGACCCCAGGGCGCTGACCGCTCTTCGCGCTCACCACTGCCTGAACGGCCGCCGCGCCAGGTTGGCGTTGGAATAGCGGGGGTCGCCGGTGACCTCAAGCCCGGCCCACTCGGGCAGGTCGAAGGGTTCGTGCTCACGGGTCAGCTCGATCTCGGCCAGCACCAGGCCGGCGTTGTCGCCGGTGAAGACATCGAGATCCCAGTGGTGCAGGCCGCAGGGCACCCGGTAGCGGACCTTCTCGATCACTGGCAGTATGGCGAGCTCGCGCAGCAGGGCCTCGCCGTCCTCGGGCGGGATGGGGTACTCGAACTCGGAGCGCACCAGGCCCAGGGGCGGGCCCTTGAGGGTAAGGTAGGCGCAGTCCTGCGTCAGGCGCACGCGCACCGTCAGGGTCCCGGTGGTCGCCAGATAGCCCTGGCGGAGGCGCGTCTCGCTCTCCGCGACGGCGCGCCAGGTGTCGTTTCTGACGAGAAATTTACGCTCGATCTCAATCCCCATGATGCAAGGCTCCCGTGCTGCGGTTCAAAGGCGTTCAAAGAGGGCCATGGATTCGACATGCGCGGTGTGTGAGAACATGTCCATCACCCCGGCACTGACCAGCCGGTAGCCCAGGGCGTTGATCAGGCGGTCGGCGTCCCTGGCGAGCGTGCTGGGATAACAGGAAATGTAGCAGATGCGCTGCACACCGAGGCGCGGCAGCCAGTCCAGAACCTCCAATGCGCCGCTGCGCGGCGGGTCCAGCAGAACCTTGTGATACTGACCCCGCAGCCAGGTGGCATCGGTGAGGTCGGCATAGAGGTCGGCCGTCTCGAAGCGAGCATTGGTGATGCCGTTGCGTTGGGCATTGGCCGCGGCGCGGGTGATGAGCCCCGAGTCCGCCTCGATCCCCAGCACCTCGGCGGCGCAGCGCGCCAGCGGCAGGCTGAAGTTGCCGAGCCCGCAGAACAAATCCAGCACCGACTCGTTCGGCTGGGGGTCCAGCAGGTCCAGGGCCTGGTCTACCATGAGACGATTGAGTTCGAGGTTCACTTGGGTGAAGTCGGTCGGCTCGAATGCCATGCGCAGACCGTAGTGGGGCAGGTCGTAGTGCAGTTCAATACCCTGCCCCGGCAAGGGCCTGATGCTGTCGACCCTGCCCTCTTGGAGATGGATATGGTAGCCGTAGTCCTGCCCGAGGCCCTGGAGGATTTCTAGATCCGCCGCGCTCGGCGCCGCCATCACGCGGAAGATCAGCACGCAGGATGCCTCTCCCACCGCCATCTCAATCTGCGGCACCTGGTCGCGGATGCTCAGGCGCCCAACCGCTTCCGCCAGGGCTTGCAGGCGCTCGCCCACGCTCGGGTGCAGCACCTCGCAGCGGGTCAGGTCAGCAAGATAGGGGGTGCCGCGCTCGCGGAAGCCGACCAGGGTGCGGCCCTTCTTGATGACGTGGCGCGCTCCCAGGCGCGCCTTGCGCCGGTAGCCCCAGTGACCGGCGACCAGCGGCGGCAGCCAGGCGGCGGGACTGACCTTACCGATGCGGGTGAAGACGTCCGCGAGCGTCTTCTGCTTGATGCGGATCTGGGCCGCGGGGTCGACATGCTGGAGGTTGCACCCGCCACAGACGCCGAAGTGCGGGCAGCGCGGCGCCACTCGGTCGGGCGAGGCGCGCAACACAGCGACCGCCGCCCCCTCGTCGTAGCGGCGCTGGACCCGGGTATAGCACATCCGCACTCGTTCCCCGGGCAGGGCATAGTCGACGAAGATCGCCTTGCCGTCGAAATGGGCCAGGCCCCGACCCTCATGGGTCAGACCCTCAATCTCGAGCTCGATCTCCGGCGGAAGGGGTTTGCGCTTTTTCGACAAGTGACTGTTCCTGAAAACCTAAAAAATGGTGAAAAATTAAACATTATATAGCAACTGCAGATACTTATCCAATCAATTAGTTACGCAGAATCTGGCGGCAACTACTACATAATGCCGAAAAAATCCATCTTGGCGTCGTCTCAGTCCGAGAAGACCCCGGTCGAGAGGTAGCGGTCCCCGCGGTCGCAGGCGAGGGCGACGATGACCTCGGCCGACAGCACGAGCGCCGCCGCCACTGCCCCGCCGGAGGAGACGCCGGCAAAGATCCTCTCGCGCGCCGCCAGGTCTCGGGTGGTCCGCTCGGCCAGGGGCTGTGAGACATCGATGATCCGGTCCACCCCGGCGGGGTCATAGATCCGCGGCAGATAGGTGGCAGGCCAGCGGCGGATGTCGGGGATATTCGCGCCGGCCGCGAGCTGCACGCCGACGATCTGCACCGATCGAGCCGCACCCCCTCCCCGCGCGCCTCCATGGCGTTGGCCAGATCGATGGCCGCCTCCATGCTGCCCGCCTAGGGCGTCAACACGATGGTCGCGCCGAAGGCGCGCATCACCGCCCGGCGCTCGACGCTCATGTGCTCCGACATGATCAGCACCATGCGGTAACCCATGATGGCCGCGGCCATGGTGAGCACGATGCCGGTGTTGCCGCTGGTGGCCTCGATCAGGGTGTCGCCGGGCCTGATGGTGCCCTGCTCCTGGGCACAACGCAGCAGGATCAGGTTATCGGTCGGACCGGGTAGCCGTTGCAGGCGGACCAGGGGGGTGCTTCCGACGAATTGTTCGATGCTCTGGCCGATAGGACAATCAATCATGTGGTTAGCGGCGCTCGTGGGGGCCGAGTGGGACAGGCTGGGCTGAGGCATGAAGGCTCGGATGGGCCGGCAGGGACTTAAGATTGCGCGATTGTGCACGCCAGCGCCGTCATGCAACCAAGCCGGACCCAGGGTGGACTGCCCCGGGGCCAGCCTTATAGAATAGGCGCCGATCCACCCCGGAGGAGCAAGACCTTGGACCAAGCCCCCGTCATCGCCCGCCTCTCCCAACTGCCCGCCAGCGACCGCGTCTCCGCTCTGGCCGTCGCCGAGGGTGACGCGGACCTGGCCGCTGAATTGTTCGCCGCCCTGCTGGCCGGACTGCCGGATGAGCTCGCTGCGCTGCGCACCGAGATCGCCGAGTTCGACTGAGAGGGACTCGCCGAGCTCGCCCATCAGGTGCGCGGGACTACCCGCTATTGCGGTGTCCCGGCCCTGGACGAGGCCGCGGAGTCCCTGGAGCGCGCCGCCCGCGCCGACGACCCGCAACGCGTCGCCGCGGCCTTCGCCGACCTGGAGGCGGAGGCGCGGCGAGTGCAGCAGTCGGACGACTGAAACGGAGTTTAGCGCCCTGTGCACAGCCACTTGGGACCAAATCGACTAACCGGCGAGCGCATCCGCGAACGCCTGAGCCTGGACGCCTGTCGCGACACCTCCCACGCGGAACTGCCCGGGGTGGCACCGCTCGCAGGCGCGACGGCGGAGCAGGCCGCCGTCCTGTTGCCACTCTATTGTCGGGACGGCGCCTGGCACCTGATCTTCATCCGTCGCGCCGTGCGCCTCACGGACCGGCACAGCGGCGAGGTCGGATTCCCCGGCGGGCGCCGCCAGGACACGGATCGGGACAGCACCGCCACCGCCCTGCGCGAGGCGCAGGAGGAGATCGGCCTGGCGCCGGAGCAGGTGCGGGTCCTGGGCGCACTGCCGCCCTTGGAGACGGCCAGCCGCT
Organism: Candidatus Thiodictyon intracellulare; assembly: GCA_016292295.1. Taxonomy (GTDB): domain Bacteria; phylum Pseudomonadota; class Gammaproteobacteria; order Chromatiales; family Chromatiaceae; genus Thiodictyon; species Thiodictyon intracellulare. The sequence continues at coordinate 5,455 of JADNEJ010000063.1, read as the reverse complement.
TCCTGGTCACACCGGTGGTGGGCGAGATCCCCTGGCCCCAGCCCTTGTGGCCCGACCCGCGGGAAGTTTCGCGCATCTTCAGCATCCCGCTCGCCTGGCTCGGGACCCCCGACCACCATCGGCTGCGCGCCTATCCCGCACCGGACCACCCCCAGGCCAGGGAGATCGCCTTTTTCGACCAGTACGACGGTGAGCTCCTGTGGGGCGTCACGGCCCGCATCACACTCGATTTCTTGGGGTGCCTGAGGGAGCCTTGAGCGCTGCCGACGGCGACGAACGCGCGCAATCCGCCGGTGCTTGTCGTAAGGTATGCACGGCACACACGAACGCTCGAGGTAGCACCGATGGAAGACACCCTGCAACGCCTGTTGGCCGCCGAGCTGCAGGCGGAGAAGATCGCGAGCCTTGCCGAACAGGAGCAGGACCGCATCATCCAGGCCGCGCTCGCGGACGCCAAGGCAGAGAACGAGCGCTTAACCGGGCGCCTGCCGGAACTGCATCGCTCCTTCCTCGCCAAGGCGCAGGAGCGCGCCGAGCAGAACATCGCCGAGCTGCGCCGCCGCTACGACGAGCGCCATGTGCAGTTGCGTGACCAGGCCGAGCAGCGCGAGGAGCAGGCACTGGAGGCCGCCTTCCAGATCCTCATCGACCCGCACCGCTGATGAGCAACGCCGCCGACCAGGCCTATCTGAACACCCGCGTGTCGGTGATGTCGACGCGCCTGTTCGATCCGGACACCATCGGGCAACTGTCTCAACTGCAGTTACCCGAGCTGGCCGAACGCTTTGGACTGGCGGCGCTGCTCGACGAGCACCATAGCGCCCGGGTCCGCGGTCGCGCGATTGAACAGTCCCTGATCCAGGTCCTGCTCGGCGAATTGCAGGTCCTGGTGCGACCCATGAGCGCGCCCAAACGAGCCATCGTGGTCGCCTGGGGGCGCAAATATGCCCTGTTCAATCTCAAGACCCTGATCCGCGGCAAGCTCTATGACCTGGACCAGCAGGCGATCCGCGACAGCCTGTTCGACCTGCCGACCATCATCGCCCTGCCAGACGAGGAGATGCTGCGCGCCGAGAATGTCCTGGAACTGCTGCGCCAACTCGAAGCCGGGCCCTTGCGCCTGATCGCCCGTCAGGCGCACGAGGTCTATAAGCAGCGGCGCGACCCCTTCGCCCTGGAGGCGGCCATCGACCAGCGTTATTACACACGGCTCGCACGCGGCATGCTGCAGTTCCACGACGCCAACCTTTACCCGCTGCAACAGGTGATCGGCGCCGACCTGGACCTGGTGGCCCTACTGTGGCTGCTGCGCTTTCGCTTCTACTACCAGCTTTCGCCCTCCGAGACTTTCTACCAGCTCGTGCCGTCCATGCGCCTGCTGCACCGTGAGCGACTCCTGGCACTGGTCAACATCGAGACCTTTGCCGGGGTGCTCGCGGCCCTGCCGCCGCCGCTTGACACCCTACAGGCCAACTGCACCACGGTCATCGACGTGCAGCGGCGCATGAGCCGCTACCGAGCGCACGAGGCGCGGCGGGTCCTGCACCAGAGCCAATCGGGGGTGGCGCGCGCCCTGGCCTACCTGATGCTGCGCGAGATGGATCTCTTTTTCCTGTTTGCCCTGGTCCAGGGGCGGCTCCTGAACCTCTCCGCTGAGGTGGTGGACATCGCCCTGGAAGTCACCGAGCCGACCTGTACCTGAGCGGGGAGCGCTAACACCGTCGCCGCCGATAGCGCGGGCCACGGCGAACTGAACGCTAAGGTGCCACGAGTGACTCGTCAGTTCATCAACATGCGAGGAGATAGCCATGCAGCCACTGATCAAATTTGCCCGGCATTATTTAGCAACTGCACATAGTTATCGAATCAATTGGTTACGCAGAATCTGGTGGCAACTCAGTGCGATGCGGTCGGGTGGACACCGGGATCTGCCATATTTCGGTGAGAAATCCGGCTGCCGGGGCTGGCTCAGAATCGGGAAATCGTAGCCAAGTCACTGAATAAATAGCCATGTGCGTTTGCTACATAATGCCGAATTTGCCGCCCTTGCGCTGATCGGCAGCGTGGTTACCGTCACCGGCGTCGCGCTGCAGGAGACGGTGATCCTCGGTATTATGTAGCAGCTGTACATATTTATTGAATCAATTGGTTACGTAGAATCTGGCGGCAACTCAGTGCGATTCGAACGGGTGGGCGCCGAGATCTCCCAGATTTCGGTGAGAAATCCGGCTGCCGGGGCTGGCTCAAAATCGGAAAATATCAGCCAAGTCACTGAATAAATAGCAATGTATGTTTGCTACATAATGCCGGTGATCCTTGACTCTTACACTCGGGTGCGCGTGGCGCGCGCACCCAGGGATAGCCTCGACGAACTGGCAACGACGCGGGTGGTTTTTGAGCCACCGCAGGCCCTGGCTGCCTATGCGTCCTAGGACGTAGAAAAAAACTCGGTATTATGTAGCAAACGCACATAGCTATTTATTCAATGACTTGTCTACGATTTCCCGATTCTGAGCCAGCCCCGGCAGCCGGATTTCTCACCGTGCAGTTGCAACATAATGCCGAGAAAACTGTTGTGCGGCCGGATGCGCCGCAAAGAATGGAAGCCAATGGGCGAAGGCCAATGACATCCTGCGCGGCTGCATGCGCGGCTTGGGTTGCAGCGACAGTGACGTCAGCGGCGCCACGGTCTTCATGCGCTGCGATTGCGACAAAAAGCCGCCGAGACAACAGGCGACCCGCCGCAAGAATCCGCGTATATTAGCGAATCATGTTGTTCTTGGGTCCCCGAAGGTCACGCCGATGCTGCGGCCACGTCTCATGAAGCATGTGCGCCTGCTGGTCCTCACCGAGGACCTGCCACAGGCGTCTCTGGCCCTGGCGCAGACCCAGAGCTTCCACCCCGACACCCGGGCGCCGCTCGCGGCCGCACTCTGCGGTCTGCCCGCCCACGACTATCGGGATGCCTACACTCAGGCCCACTCCCGCCTGGAGAAGATCGCCAAGCTGATCCCGCTGCCGCGCTTCCCGGTGCTAGAGAGGGTGCGAGTCGTGCCTTACCCGGAACTGACAGAACTCAATCTCTGGCTGGGTGAGACCTGGGACCAGGCCTCGCGCTACGAGGAGGACCTGCGGCGCCTGGACGACCAGGACCGTCTGATCCGGGAGCAGGAGGCGGCCCTGGTCAACTTCCAGCATCTCGACATCGACCTCAAGCTGCTGCGCAGCAAGACGCGCTTCCTCGCTTTCTATGTCGGCATGGTCCCTCGCGAGAACCTGCGCCGACTCGAGGGGGCAGTGGGTCTGGCCGACCACCTGCTGCACGTCTATATGCAGCGCGGCGAGCACGTACATGTAGTCATCGTCGGCCCCGCCAGCGACACGCAAGCGCAGTTGGCCGCGGTCCTAAGCGCCGCCGGCTTCCAGGCCCTGGCCATCCCGACAGACCTAGACCAGGAACCGGAGCAGTTGCGCCAGACCCTGAGCACCCGCCACGCGCAGGTCGGTGTCGAACGCCAGGCGCTGCATGAGCGCCTCGCGGCCTGGTACGCCCCCTTCCACGAGCGCCTGCTGGAGGCCCGCCGCACCCTGCTGCTGGCAGAGCCCCTGGTCACCCTGGACCCGTCCATCCGTAGTTCCGGACACCTGGCGCACCTGGCCGGCTGGGTCCCGGCCCATTGCGTGGAGACGCTGAGCGAGCACCTGACCCGCTCGCTCACCCTGCCCTTCGAGCTGCTCGCCCGCGACCCGCTGCCCGCGGAGCGTCAGCTGGTCCCGACCGTGCCGGTCAAGAACCGGCTGCTGCAATCCTTCGCCGTGCTGGTCAAGCAGTACGGCATCCCCGAATACGGTGAGATCGATCCCACACCGCTGTTCGCCGTCACCTTTCTCGCCATGTTCGGTGCCATGTTCGGCGATGTGGGCCAGGGGGCGGTGATCGCGGCACTCGCCTGGGTCTGGCGCGCCCGCCTCGGCCGCCTATGGATTTTTGGGCTGCTGGCGGGCCTCTCCTCGGTCGGCTTCGGCCTGCTCTACGGCAGCGTGTTCTGCTACGAGCAAGTGCTGCCGGCCCTATGGATGCGCCCCATCCGTGACCCGATCCTGATGCTCAAGCTCGCCCTGGGCTACGGTGTGGTTTTTCTCACCATTGCCTGCCTGCTGTCCATCTACAATCGGCTGGCGATCCGCAACTGGTGGGGGGCGCTCTTCGGTCAGCACGGCGTGGTGAATCTGCTGTTCTATCTGTCACTGATCTGGGGCGTGCTGAACTTCAGCCGCGGCGAGTCATTCGGGGGCGCTCCGCTGCTGCTGGTGGTCGGCGCCCTGGCGGCACTTGCCGGCTTCGCCTGGCGGCACCTGGAGGCCCCTATAGGGGAAAAGATGCTGGTCGTCTTCATCGAGACCCTGGAGACCGTCATCGGCTATGTCTCCAACACCCTCTCGTTCCTGCGGGTGGCCGCCTTCAGCCTCAATCATGTCGCCCTGTCGATCGCTGTCTTTACGCTAGCCGAGATGATGGGGCGCTTCGGCCATGTGGTTACGGTGATCCTGGGCAACGTCTTCGTACTGGTCCTGGAGGGCGGGATCGTCATGATCCAGGTGATGCGTCTCCAGTATTATGAGGGGTTCTCACGCTATTTTTCCGGCGAGGGGCATGAGTTCGCGCCGCTGCGGCTGCGGGGGGGGGCAGCGGCGCCCTGAGATGTTTAGGAGATGTCACGCAAAGACGCAAAGAAGAGAAGCTTGAAAAATCATTCTTTCCTTTGCGTCTTTGCGTAAGACTCTTCTCTGTTTAAACGATGAGAGAAGCGTGATGGATCATGTATTCGCAGACATCGAGCTGAGCAACCCGCGTCAACCGGGGATGCAGGCGGCAGGGCTAAGGCGCTGGCCGACACCGGCGCCCTGATGCTGTGCATCCCCGAGCATCTGGCGCTGCAACTCGGCCTCGAAAAGGAGCCAGAACGGAAGGTCTCGGTGGCCGACGAGCGGCGCCGCAAGGTACCCTATGTCGGCTCGATCAAGGTCGACTTCGGGAACCGCTTCTGCTACGTCGGTGCCTTGGTGCTCGGCGATGAGGTCCTGCTCGGCGCCGTGCCCATAGAGGGTATGGACCTCGCGGTCGCGCCGGGGCGGCGGGAAATCACTGTGGACCCACAGAGCCCGAATATCCTCCACGCGCGGGTCAAGGCGATCCAAGAGAGGTATTGACATGGGCCTGATATACGCCGACATCGAGCTGATCAACCCCTGAGAACCCGGCCTGCGCCCGTTATCGGTCCGCGCCCTGGTGGACTCGGAGGCCATTACCCTATGCATCCCTGAACTCGACTTTGGTCATTTTAGGCAACCCCGATCATCGTGCCAGCCGCAACCGGCAATCGGGGGGCGAGGGTTCGTACGGCGGGCCCTGGAGGACCATGGAGCCAATCCGTCTGGTCCGCTACGCGGCCCC
>JADNEJ010000132.1 GCA_016292295.1 Candidatus Thiodictyon intracellulare | reverse complement strand
AAAACTGCGTTTCTAGCCGAAAATCGTCTCTTTTTTGCAACAAAAGCCCATCCAAGGGCCTCAGGCTGTGACGCCGGTCGCTAAGTCCGACACGCTGCTAGTATTCCGCCGAGGCGCTTGTCGTAGCCTGGATGGAGCGCAGCGAAATCCAGGTCACCGCGGCCACCTGCGAATTTTTCGTGTCTATGCGAGATTGCGAGACCGCTTCCGGATTTCGCTGCGCTTCATTCGGGCTACGGGTAGGTCGCGGCGAATACGCACTCAGCCGCTGGGGCGGTGTCACGCGATGGGGGCTATCCGTGGCTGGTGGTCGGCGGCCTCCTGCCGCCATTACGCGGGGGGCGGGACGCCCTCGTTCCTCTCTTAGCCCTCGGAGGTATTGAGCGCCTTCTTGAGCGCCTCTTCCAACTCCTCGGTGTCCATCTCGACCTTGCCGGAGGCGCGATCCTGCTCGCGGCGCAGGCGCTTGCGCTCGTTGTGGTAGGCGAGCCCAGTGCCGGCGGGGATCAGGCGACCGACGATGACGTTCTCCTTGAGCCCCGTGAGGCGGTCGTTGGAGCCGCGCACGGCGGCCTCGGTCAGGACCCGGGTCGTCTCTTGGAACGATGCCGCCGAGATGAAGGACTCGGTGGCAAGCGAGGCCTTGGTGATGCCCAGCAGCAGTGGCTCATAGAGGGCCGGCTCCTTGCCCTCGGCGATGACCCGCGCGTTCTCGTCCATCATGTGGCTGTATTCCACCTGTTCGCCGCGCAACAGCCGGGTGTCGCCGGGGGCGACGATCTCGACCTTGCGCAGCATCTGGCGGACTATCACCTCGATGTGCTTGTCGTTAATCTTCACGCCCTGGAGCCGGTAGACGTCCTGGATCTCCTTGACCAAATATTCGGCCAGCGCGGTGATGCCTTTGAGCCGCAGAATGTCGTGGGAGGCGAGCTCACCGTCGGCGATCACCTCGCCGCGCTCCACGCGCTCGCCCTCGAAGACGTTGACGTGGCGCCACTTGGGGATCAATTCCTCTACCGTCTCGCCGGCGTCCTTTGTGATGACAAGCCGCTGCTTGCCCTTGGTATCTTTGCCGAAGCCGATGGTGCCGCTGGCCTCCGCCAAGAGCGCCTGCTCCTTGGGCTTGCGCGCCTCGAAGAGATCCGCGACCCGCGGCAGACCGCCGGTGATGTCACGGGTCTTACTGGACTCCAGCGGGATGCGCGCCAGGATGTCGCCGACTCCGACGTGCGCCAGGTCCTCGACGCTGACGATGGCGTTCGCGGTCAGGAAGTAGACGGCGGGCAGATCCGTGCCGACCAGGTTGAGCGCCTTGCCATCCTCGCCCAACAGCTTGATCATCGGGCGCAGGTCCTTGCCAGTGGCCGGGCGCTGCTTGGGATCGATGACCACTCGCGAGGTCAGCCCGGTCACGTCATCGACCTGCGCCTGAACGGTCACGCCCTCGATGAAGTCCTCGAACTCCAGTTTGCCGGCCACCTCGGTGACCACGGGATGGGTATGTGGGTCCCAGTTGGCGACCACTTGGCCGCCGACCACGATGTCGCCGTCGGCCACCCGCAGGGTCGCCCCGTAGGGAACCTTGTAGCGCTCTTTTTCCAGGCCCTTGTCGTCGACCACGGTCAATTCGCCGGAGCGCGAGACCGCGACCAGGTTGCCTGTGTGGTGGCGCACCGTCTTGATGTTGTGCAGCCGGATCGAACCGCCGTTCTTCATCTCGATGCTGCTGACTGCCGCCGTCCGCGAGGCAGCGCCGCCGATGTGAAAGGTACGCATGGTGAGCTGGGTACCAGGCTCACCGATGGACTGGGCGGCGATGACCCCCACCGCCTCACCCATGTTGACCCGGTGCCCGCGCGCCAGATCGCGCCCGTAGCACTGGGCGCAGACGCCGATGCGCGACTGACAGGTAATGGGCGAGCGCACCCGCAGCTGGTCGATACCCGCCACCGCAAAGCGCTCCACCATCGACTCATCGAGCATGGACCCGGCGGCACAGATCAGCTCATGGGTCCCCGGGACATAGACGTCCGTAGATACCACGCGCCCCAGCACCCGCTCGCGCAGGGGCTCGACCACGTCGCCGCCCTCGATGATGGGCGACATCAGGAGCCCCTTCTCGGTCCCGCAGTCGGTCTCCAATACCACCATGTCCTGGGCCACGTCCACCAGGCGGCGGGTGAGATAACCCGAGTTGGCAGTCTTCAGCGCCGTGTCCGCCAGGCCCTTGCGGGCGCCGTGGGTGGAGATAAAATACTGGATGACGTTGAGCCCTTCACGAAAGTTGGCCGTGATCGGGGTCTCGATGATGGAGCCGTCGGGCTTGGCCATGAGGCCGCGCATCCCCGCGAGTTGGCGGATCTGGGCGGCGGAGCCGCGAGCACCGGAGTCGGCCATCATGTAGATGGAGTTGAAGGTGTCCTGCGTCTTGACCGTCGGCAGCGCCTCAATGGAGTCGGGCCGCAGTTCGCCGCGGCGGGCCAGTTCCAACAGATCCATTGAGCGGGCATCAAAGGTCGCGCGGTCGATCGTGTCGGCCTTGTATTCTTCATTCAGCGCGCTCAGGTGATCACGAATCCATTCGTCGAAGGCCATGACCGGGTTGAGTTTGACCTCTTGCTTGCCCAGTTTGCCCATCATGGACTTGGCCACCTGGTCGTTGGTATGGGACCAGATGTCGATGACCTTATTGTAGCGCTCGCCGTTGGTGACCAGGCCCGAGGCATACTGCTCCTCGATCTCCTTCACCTGCTTCTCGGCATCGGCCAGGATGCCGGGCTTCTCCTCCGGGACCGCCATGTCGTCTAGGCCGATGGAGACACCCGAGCGGGTGGCCATGCGGAAGCCCATATACATGATCTGGTCGGCGAAGACCACCGTCGCCTTGAGTCCCAGGCGGCGATAGCAGGTGTTGATGAGCTTGGAAATCGCCTTCTTGCCGAGCGCCCGATCGACCAGGTCGAAGGGCAGGCCATCGGGGACTATAGCGAACACCAGCGCACGACCGAGTGTCGTCGACTTGATACTCACGACCTCGCGCAGGGTGTCGTCCTCCTCCTTGATGATCTCGCGGATACGCACCCGCACCCGCGCCTGCAGGTCCGCGTGACCGGTCTCATAGGCGCGCCGCGCCTCGTCGATATCGCAGTAGACGCTGCCCTCGCCCTTGGCATTGACGCGCTCGCGCGTCGTGTAATAGAGCCCCAACACCACGTCCTGGGACGGGACTATGATCGGCTCACCATTGGCGGGTGAGAGGATGTTGTTGCTCGCCATCATGAGGGCGCGCGCCTCGATCTGCGCCTCCAGCGACAGCGGCACATGCACCGCCATCTGGTCGCCGTCGAAGTCCGCGTTGAAGGCAGTACAGACCAGCGGATGCAGTTGGATCGCCTTGCCCTCGATCAGCACCGGCTCGAAGGCCTGGATACCCAGGCGGTGCAGGGTGGGGGCGCGGTTGAGCATCACCGGGTGCTCGCGAATTACCTCTTCTAAGATATCCCAGACCTCCGGGGTGCCCCGCTCCACCATCTTCTTTGCTGCCTTGATGGTGGCCGCCTGGCCGCGCAGTTGCAGCTTGCTGAAGATGAAGGGCTTGAAGAGTTCCAGAGCCATGCGCTTGGGCAGGCCGCACTGGTGCAGGCGCAACGTCGGGCCGACCACGATGACCGAACGGCCCGAGTAGTCGACACGCTTGCCGAGCAGGTTCTGGCGGAAGCGCCCCTGCTTGCCCTTGATCATGTCGGCGAGCGACTTGAGCGGGCGCTTGTTGGTGCCGGTGATGGCACGACCGCGACGGCCGTTGTCCAGCAGGGCGTCGACCGCCTCTTGCAGCATGCGCTTTTCATTGCGCACGATGATGTCCGGGGCCACGAGGTCCAGGAGGCGCTTCAAGCGGTTGTTGCGGTTGATGACGCGCCGGTAGAGGTCGTTGAGATCCGAGGTGGCGAAGCGCCCACCGTCGAGCGGAACCAGGGGGCGCAGTTCCGGCGGCAGCACCGGCAGCACGGTGAGGATCATCCACTCGGGGCGGTTGCCGGAGTCGATCAGCGACTCCATGAGCTTCAGCCGCTTGGCGAGCTTCTTAATCTTGGTCTCGGAGTTGGTGGTCTCGATCTCCTCGCGCATCCGCCGGACCTCGGCCTGGACGTCGATGGTGCGCAGAAGTTCATAGATCGCCTCGGCGCCCATGCGGGCGTCGAATTCGTCCCCGTTCTCCTCTAGGGCCTCCAGATATTGCTCGTCGGTAAGCAACTGGCCCCGCTCCAGGTTGGGCACCATGTTGGGGTCGATGACCACGAAGGACTCGAAATAGAGCACGCGCTCGATATCGCGCAGCGTCATGTCGAGCAAGAGACCAATGCGCGAGGGCAGTGATTTCAGGAACCAGATATGGGCCACTGGGCTCGCGAGATCGATATGACCCATGCGCTCGCGTCGGACCTTGGCGAGCGTCACCTCCACACCGCACTTCTCGCACACCACACCACGGTGCTTCAAGCGCTTGTACTTGCCGCAGACGCACTCGTAGTCGCTGATAGGGCCGAAGATCTTGGCGCAAAAGAGCCCGTCACGCTCCGGCTTGAAGGTGCGGTAGTTGATGGTCTCGGGCTTCTTCACCTCACCGAAGGACCAGGAACGGATCATCTCGGGCGAGGCCAGCCCGATCTTGATCGCGTCGAATTCCAGGGCCTGGCCCTGCTGCTTAATAATCTTCAGAAGGTCTTTCAATTCACGATCTCCCAGCTTGACGTAGGAGGCCCGCCCCGGGCCTATAGTGGCGTGAGTCGCGACGCTGAACAGCGGTTCAATGTGAAGAGAAGGTCCTCGTTCCGAATCACTGAACCGCTGCTCAGTCCGCTCCTACGTTCAGTCCTGTTCCAGTTCTATGTTGATCCCGAGCGAGCGGATTTCCTTCACCAGCACGTTGAAGGACTCCGGCATCCCGGCCTCCATACGGTGATCGCCATCGACGATGTTCTTGTACATCTTGGTGCGGCCGTTCACATCGTCGGACTTGACCGTGAGCATCTCCTGCAGCGTATAGCCGGCGCCGTAGGCCTCCAAAGCCCAGACCTCCATCTCCCCGAAGCGTTGACCGCCGAACTGGGCCTTGCCACCCAGCGGCTGCTGGGTCACCAGGCTGTAGGGGCCGGTGGAACGGGCATGCATCTTGTCATCGATCAGGTGGTTGAGCTTCAACATGTACATATAGCCGACGGTCACCGGGCGCTCGAAGGAGTCGCCGGTGCGCCCGTCGGACAGCAGCGTCTGACCGCAGGGGATACCTTGTGCGCTGTTGTCGCGCTCGGCGAGCGCCAGCATCCCGCGGATTTCGTCCTCCGTGGCACCGTCGAAGACCGGGGTCGCGAGCGGCACGCCTTTGACCAGGTTGCGCGATAGTTCCAGGATTTCCTCGTCGGTGAAGCTCGCCAGATCCTCCTGGCGTCCACTGGTGTTGTAGACCTTGTCCAGGAATTCACGCAGCTCGGCCACCGCGGTCTGGGAGCGCAGTAGGCGTTCGATCTTGACACCCAGGCCATTGGCCGCCCAACCCAGGTGCGTCTCCAGGATCTGACCCACATTCATACGCGACGGCACGCCGAGGGGATTCAAGACGATGTCCACCGGCTCCCCGTCCGCGGAGAAGGGCATGTCCTCCACCGGCACGACCTTGGAGATAACACCCTTGTTACCGTGGCGCCCGGCCATCTTGTCGCCCGGCTGGATGCGCCGCTTGACCGCGACATAGACCTTGACCATCTTGAGCACGCCCGGGGCCAGGTCGTCGCCGCTCGCGATTTTGCGCTTCTTGACCTCGTAGCGGTCCCGGAACTCCTCACGCTGGAGCTTGATCTGGTTGGCGACCGCCTCGAGCTGCACGGCCACTTCCTCGCTATGCATGCGGATCTCGAACCAGCGGTCACGCGACCCCTTCTCGGTGATGTCCTGGAGATAGGTCTTGGTGATCTTGGAGCCGGGCTTGAGCGTGCCGGGGCCGCCGTCGGCGACCTTACCGATCAGCATACGCTCCACCCGCTGGAAGGTGTCGTTCTCCATGATGCGCGCCTGGTCCGCGAAGTCCTTGCGCACCCGGTCGAGTTCCTGGTCCTGAATCTGCTGGGCACGCTTGTCGCGCTCCACCCCGTCGCGGGTGAAGACCTGCACGTCCACCACGGTGCCGGTCATGCCGGAAGGCAGACGCAGCGAGGTGTCCTTCACGTCAGACGCCTTCTCGCCGAAGATCGCCCGCAGCAGCTTTTCCTCGGGGGTGAGTTGAGTCTCGCCCTTTGGGGTCACCTTGCCGACCAGGATGTCTCCGTCGCGGACCTCCGCCCCGACATAGACGATGCCCGACTCGTCGAGCTTCGCCAGGGCCGACTCGCCGACGTTGGGGATATCACTCGTGATCTCCTCCGGCCCCAGCTTGGTATCGCGGGCCAGACAGGTCAGCTCCTCAATGTGGATGCTGGTGAAGCGGTCCTCCTGGACCACCCGCTCGGAGATCAGGATCGAGTCCTCGAAGTTGTAGCCGTTCCAGGGCATGAAGGCGACGCGCAGATTCTGGCCCAGAGCCAGCTCACCCATGTCAGTGGAGGGACCGTCCGCGAGCACGTCATCCTTGGCAACGGCATCCCCGGGCTTCACCAGAGGACGCTGATTGATGCAGGTGTTCTGGTTGGAGCGCGTGTACTTGGTGAGGGTGTAGATGTCAACACCAGGCACCCCCGGCTCGGCCTCCTCATCGTTGACCCGCACCACGATACGCGCGGCGTCCACTGACTCGATGGCACCGCCGCGGCGCGCCCGCACCACCACACCCGAATCCTTAGCCACTGCCCGCTCCATCCCGGTGCCGACCAGGGGTTTTTCGGCGCGCAGCACCGGCACCGCCTGGCGCTGCATGTTGGAGCCCATGAGTGCGCGGTTGGCGTCGTCGTGCTCCAGAAAGGGAATTAGCGAGGCCGCCACCGAGACGATCTGCCGTGGGGAGACGTCCATGTATTGGACCTCGTCCGGGGCCTTCATGGTGAACTCGTTCAAGTGTCGGCAAGACACCAGAGCGTCGGTCAGCAGCCCGTCCGCATCCAGCGTGGCGTTGGCTTGGGCGATGACGAAGTTGCCCTCCTCGATGGCGGAGAGATAATCGATCTCCATACCGGCCCGGCCACCCTCCACTTTGCGGTAGGGGGTCTCCAGGAAGCCGTAGCGATTGGTGCGGGCATAGACCGCAAGCGAGTTGATCAGACCGATGTTCGGACCTTCCGGGGTCTCGATCGGGCAGACCCGGCCATAGTGCGTCGGATGCACGTCACGCACCTCGAAGCCCGCGCGCTCACGCGCCAGGCCCCCGGGGCCGAGTGCGGAGACGCGCCGCTTGTGGGTGACCTCCGAGAGCGGGTTGTTCTGGTCCATGAACTGAGAGAGCTGGCTGGAGCCGAAAAACTCCTTAATCGCGGCCGACACCGGCTTGGCGTTGATCAACTCCTGGGGCATCAGACCCTCTGACTCGGCGAGCGACAGGCGCTCTTTGACCGCGCGTTCGACGCGCACCAGGCCAACCCGGAACTGGTTCTCTGCCATCTCACCGACGCAGCGGATACGACGGTTACCCAGGTGGTCGATGTCATCAACGGTACCACGGCCATTGCGCAGTTCTACCAGGACCTTAAGTGCGTCGATGATGTCGGACGTCGCCCCGTTTTCGTTGCGCAGGGCGACCGAGAAGGCGTCGGCCCGGCCGCTGAAATAGCGCCCATCATAGAGTACGCCCGGGCCCTCCTCAGAGGGGCGCCCGAGTCGACGGTTGAACTTCATGCGGCCGACCGCGGACAGGTCATACCGATCCGGGGTGAAGAAGAGGTTGTGAAAGAGGTTCTGGGCCGCGTCCCTGGTGGGCGGCTCCCCGGGGCGCATCATCCGGTAGATCTCGACCATGGCCTCCAGTTCGGTGGTGGTCGGGTCGATGCGCAGGGTTTCGGAGATGTAGGGCCCCTGATCCAGATCGTTGACGAACAGGGTCTCGACATGGTCGATGCCCTTGGCGATCAAGAGCGCCATCAGCTCTCGGGTGAGCGCCGTGTTGGCCTCGGCGATGACCTCGCCGGTGGCCTTGTCCACCTGGGCGCGGGCGAGCACGCGGCTGACCATGAAATCCGGCGGCACCTCGAGGCGCTCCACACCGGCCTTCTGCAGCTCGCGGATATGACGGGCGGTGACGCGCCGGCCGGCCTCCACGATCACCTGCTCGCCGATCTTTACGTCGAAACCGACGGTCTCGCCGCGCAACCGCTCCGGCACCAGGTCCAGGGATACCTCCTCGCCCGAGAACCGGAAGGTATCGGTCTCGAAGAAGCGCTCGAGGATGTCCTCGACTCCATAACCCAGGGCGCGGAGCACAATGGTCGCCGGCAGCTTGCGGCGCCGATCGATACGTACGAAGACGTTGTCCTTGGGATCGAACTCGAAGTCCAGCCAGGACCCGCGATAGGGGATCACCCGCGCCGAGAACAGGAGCTTGCCAGAGGAATGGGTCTTGCCCTTGTCATGGTCGAAAAAAACGCCCGGGGAGCGGTGGAGCTGGGAGACGATGACCCGCTCAGTACCGTTGATAATGAAGGTGCCGGTCTCCGTCATGAGCGGCAGTTCGCCCATGTAGACCTCCTGCTCCTTGATGTCCTTCACCACCTTGGCGCTGGCCGGCGCCTCCTTGTCATAAATCACGAGACGCAGCAGCACGCGCAGGGGCGCGGCGTAGGTCGCTCCGCGCAGGTGGCATTCGCGCACGTCGAAGGGCAGCTCACCCAAGCGGTAGCTCACATATTCCAGCACCGCGTAGCCAGAGTAGCTCTCGATCGGGAACACGGTCTTGAAGGCCGCGTGCAGACCCTCGTCCAGCCGCTTTTTGGGCGCCGCATCGGCCTGCAGGAACTCGCGGTAGGACTCGATCTGGGTCGCCAGGAGGAAGGGCACGTCCAGGATCGTCGGACGCTTGCCGAAATCTTTACGGATACGCTTTTTTTCGGTGAACGAATAAGCCATTATGCCTTCCCTCGAAAAACTTGGATCGGTCCCGGATGGGGACCGCCGACAACGCGGGACTCACGGCCGCGGGCGTTGCGGGCGGAGTCACCACGGCGCCTGACAGATCGCCCGCGGACTAGCAGTGGACTGCCGCTCTCAGGCAAACGGTAAAAGGCCGGCGGCAAATCGCCGCCAGCCTAGTGAGTCCGTGAAGAACGGTCGCGACGCAATGCGCCGTTACTTCACTTCAACGGTGGCGCCAGCCTCCTCGAGTTGCTTCTTGGACTCTTCGGCATCGGCCTTGGAGACGGCTTCTTTGATAGTGTTGGGCACGCCTTCGACCGCATCCTTGGCCTCCTTCAGGCCCAGACCGGTGAGTGCACGCACCGCCTTAATCACGCCCACCTTGTTGGCACCGAAGGAGGTGAGGATCACGTTGAATTCGGTCTGCTCCTCCACCTCAACGACCTCGGCCGCGGCCGCGGCTGGGCCGGCGGCCATCGCCTGGGCGGCGGTGACACCGAACTTCTCTTCCATCATCTTGATGAGGTCAACGACATCCAGCACGGTCATATTACCGATCTCGTCAAGGATCTCTTCTTTCGAAACGGCCATTTGCCTGTCTCCTTAAATCATATTGCGTTTGAACGAGGCGCGCTTCAGGCGGCCTCTTTGGCATCGCGAACTGCGGCGAGGGTGCGGACGAGCTTGCCCGGTACCTCGTTGATCGTCGCTGCAAGCTTCTGGACCGGGGCCCTCATCACAGCCAGCAACAGGCTCAGGGCCTGATTGCGGGTCGGCATCTTGGCCAGATCACCGAGCTTCGAGGGGTCGAGCAATTTGCCCCCGACAGCCACCAGGCGCACCTGGAATTTGTCGTGCTCCTTGGTAAAGGCCTCCGCGACCCGCGCCACGGCACCCGGATCCTCGTTCGCGAATGCAAGGATCAGCGGGCCCTTGAGCCCCTCCTGCATGCACGCGAAGTCCGTGCCCTCCAGCGCGCGCCGGGCCAGGGTATTTTTGACCACCCGAACATAGACCCCAACCTTGCGCGCCTCGACGCGCAACTTCGTGATCTGCCCGACGGTCAGGCCCCGGTACTCGGCCCCGACGGCCGAAAAGGCGCCCCGTGCGACTTCCGCAACTTCGGCGACGATTGCTTCTTTTTGCGTAAGATTCAGCGCCACTGTCGTCACCTCTCAACAAAGGTCCACCCGGCTTGCGGCCGGGTCGCGTGTCCGGACTGTCATTCCCTCGACCACCAGGAACGCCGTGCAGTGCGCCGTCATCAACAATGTGATTCGGGAGCACCGTCTGCGCAGGTGCTGTTACCCATTAAGGCGCACCCGCCGGGTCTCGGCCGCGCGCTTGCGCCACCTGCGGTCTTTGACGGTCCCCGACCAGGCCGGGGACTCAAAGATAGGGTCTTGCCGTCCACGGCAGGACTTCAAAACGAAAGACCGATTGTTTAGATGCTCAATGCCTGGTGATCCACCACGAGGCCGGGCCCCATGGTGGTCGAAACCGTGACCTTGCGCATATAGATACCCTTGGAGGTACTAGGCTTGGCCTTCATCAGATTCCCCAGCAGCGCCTCCAGGTTCTCGCGCAGCTTGACCGACTCGAAATCCACCCGCCCCAGGGGGCAATGAATGATCCCGCCCTTGTCGGTGCGGTAGCGGACCTGACCCGCCTTGGCATTGCGTACCGCCTCGGCCACGTCGGCGGTGACAGTGCCGACCTTGGGATTCGGCATCAGGCCCCGGGGGCCCAGGATTTTGCCCAGTTGACCGACGACGCGCATGGCATCGGGAGAGGCGATGACCACGTCGAAGTCCATCTTGCCGCCCTTGATCTCCTCGGCCAGGTCCTCGAAACCGACGCGATCCGCGCCGGCCGCAGTTGCCGCCTCGGCATTGGCGCCTTGAGCGAAGACCGCGACCCGCACGGTCTTGCCAATCCCGTGGGGCAGTACGGTGGAACCGCGGACCACCTGGTCGGACTTGCGCGGGTCGACGCCCAGGTTCACGGTCACATCGACGCTTTCGACAAACTTGATGCGGGAAACCTCCTTCAGGAGGCTAAAGGCATCTTCGGCTGGATACGCCTTGCCCCGCTCAATTCGCGCACGGATTTCGGTTTGTCGCTTGCTCTGCTTGGCCATGATTACAGCACCCCCTCGACGTCCAGGCCCATGGAACGGGCACTACCCGCAATGGTACGCACCGCCGCATCCAAGTCCGCCGCCGTCAGGTCCGGCATCTTGCTCGTGGCAATCGCCTCGAGCTGCTCGCGTGTGACCTTACCCACCTTGGTGGTATGAGGCACCGCGCTGCCCTTCGCGATCCCGGCGGCCTTCTTCAGCAGGATGGAGGCCGGCGGGGTCTTGGTGATGAAGGTGAAGCTGCGATCCGAATAGACGGTGATGACCACCGGGATCGGCATACCCTGCTCTAGTTCCTGGGTCCTAGCATTGAATGCCTTGCAGAACTCCATGATGTTGACGCCGTGCTGACCAAGTGCAGGACCCACCGGCGGACTGGGATTGGCAATCCCCGCCTTGACCTGCAGCTTGATGTAGACGTTTATCTTTTTTGCCATGCTTTATCTCCAGTTGGGTAGTAGCGCCGGGGATTTAGACCCCGGCTCCCCGATGAGGCCCACTATGGGACGGAAAATACTGTTTAGCCGCAAATGAACACAAAAAACGCAGATGCATCGACTATCTACACAGACCTTGGCCAAAGCCGTGAAGCAACCGGGCCGCGGGCCACAACGGTAACCACCATGATCATTTGCGTCCATTTGCGGCTGAATTTTTCTTCCAAGACCATCCGGTGACGATAGACCGCGGGACCGTCTCAGCCCTTTTCGACTTGGGAGAATTCTAGGTCCACCGGCGTCGACCGACCGAAAATCAGCACCGACACCTTCACCCGGCTCTTGTCGTAATCGACGTCTTCGACGACCCCATTGAAGTCGGTAAAGGGCCCATCGACAACGCGCACCACCTCACCGGGCTCATAGAGTATCTTGGGACGCGGCTTTTCGACGCCGTCCTGAATACGTTGGAGGATGGCGTCCGCCTGTTTGTCCGGGATCGGGGCCGGGCGGTCGCCGGTGCCGCCGATGAAGCCCATGACCTTGGGAACGCTCTTGACCAGGTGCCAGGTCTCGTCGGTCATCTCCATCTGTACCAGCACATAGCCCGGAAAGAACTTGCGCTCGCTCTTGCGTTGCTGGCCGTTACGCATTTCCACGACCTCCTCGGTCGGAACCAACACGATCCCGAAGAGGTCTTCCAGACCTGCACGGCGGACCCGCTCATCGAGTGAGCGCTTGACTTGGCCTTCAAACCCAGAATAGGCGTGAATCACATACCAACGTTTGGACACAGCTAGCCTCCTTGGCCGGTGAGGAGCCTCAGGATTCCCATCAATACGGAGTCAAACAGCCACAGGACCAAGGCGACCACCACGACCATGGCCATTACTACCAGCGTGGTTTGGATGGTTTCCTGGCGGGTCGGCCAGACGACCTTGCGCATTTCCATACGTGCGTCTGCGATGAATTGCCAGAGCGCGCGTCCCGACTGCGTTTGCAACGCGAGCGCCGCCGCCCCGCTACTGATGAGAAGCAGCCCCAGCACCCGCAGCAGCCCCGACCAGGCAGCGAAGTAATAGAAAGCAAAGATGCCGAGAATCAGCAGCAATGCAGCACCAGCCAGCTTGGCGGTATCCAAGCTAGCGCCTTTGGCCT
The DNA here is from genome assembly GCA_016292295.1 of Candidatus Thiodictyon intracellulare. Classification (GTDB taxonomy): domain Bacteria; phylum Pseudomonadota; class Gammaproteobacteria; order Chromatiales; family Chromatiaceae; genus Thiodictyon; species Thiodictyon intracellulare. Next base: position 291 of record JADNEJ010000132.1, on the reverse strand, counting down.
CAACACTCGATGTCATGGGCTGACGGGTCGCCTCGGGGTAAAGTGAGGGGGCGATGGTTGTATGGCAGGCCAGGAGGGACTCGAACCCCCAACCTGCGGTTTTGGAGACCGCTGCTCTGCCAATTGAGCTACTGGCCTAGAAAGAGAGGCCGGGGTCCGGGCGGCGAGGACCGAGACCAAGTCCCGATGATACTCGCGCCACGACCTTACGGCTGAGTGACTACTCGAGAATCTTTGCGACAACGCCGGCGCCGACGGTGCGGCCACCCTCACGGATGGCAAAACGCAGCC
>JADNEJ010000039.1 GCA_016292295.1 Candidatus Thiodictyon intracellulare | reverse complement strand
TCGGCCGGTTACGCTAGGGTCCTGAGCGAAAATCTCAGATGAGACGTGTATAATTCCGCCCACCTTGTTCAGTCCCGGCGTCGCCGCTCCCTTACGGAGCATGGTCTTGCGCGCGCAAACCCACATGAGTCGGCCGGCCTTGGGCGGATTTGTGATCAAGGCGGCCGTGCTGGGGTGATGCAGTCAGGCCGCGGCCTATCGCCGGCCAGGCCGGAGATGCTCAGCCGTCCTGTTTGAGCAGATTGAAGAATTGTTCGTGTCTTTTCCAACGGTTCGCGATTGACGAGGAAGAAGCGTCGGCAGGGTTCGTGGTAGTCATCTCGACGGTTGGCGAGCCCGACCCAAGCGCCTGTACCGACGATGATCAAGGTAGCGTCCCCATCTTGGCGGCAAATCCAGACGGGACTTGTAGTCGGCCGAGAGGCTAGGGTCCTCGTCGATGCAGCCGATGAAGCCGATTGACTCCAGGGCCTCATAGAGGGGGGATTTCACCGGCTGGTTTTCCTGGTAAAGCCCACTCAAGGCGGCATCGATGGCAATCGCCAGGACCTCCGGCAAGGGTCGGTTCAGGCGGCCTTGGAGGGTCTTCAGTCGCTCACTGTGAACCGGGTCCAAGTCGGCGTCGATGCGCATGGCTGAGGCTCTCCTCTGGGGCGGCAGCCAACCGGACCGCCGTAGGTCGTGTTCGGACATCGACGTCATAGGAGACGAACGTATAGTCGACGTATGTGCGTTTTCTGTTTTTCGCGGCCGGAAATTGAATCAGAGGTCTTTCAGGACTGCACTCACGGTTTACATCCCTCGGTGAAACCGCGGCGGCCGAACGGCTCCAGTGGGGCGCCGAGCGAAACTGCATGCGCCATCGATCAGCCCGCCATCAGCGCCTCGATCGCATCCGGGTCCTTGGGCGCCGTGGCGGAGAGGACCTCGTTGCCGTCCGGCGTGATCAGCACATCGTCCTCGATCCGGATGCCGATGCCTTGATATGGCGTGGGGACCGCCTCAGTGGCCGGCATGTAGAGCCCCGGCTCCACCGTCAGCACCATGCCGGCCTCCAGGCGACGCCACTCACCGCGCTCCTTGTAGTGGCCCACGTCGTGCACGTCCATGCCGAGCCAGTGACCGGTGCGGTGCATGTAATAGGGCTTATAGGCCTCGTCCTTGATCAGCTTGGCCGTCTTGCCTTCGAGTATGCCGAAACGGATCAGGCCCTTGGTTAGGACCTTGAGCGCCGCCTCGTGGGGCTCGATCCAACGGTTACCGGGACGAGCCTTTGCAATCGCGGCAAGCTGGGCCGCCAGGACCAGTTCGTACAGCGCACGCTGGGGCGGGGTGAAACGGCCGTTGACCGGAAAGGTGCGGGTGATGTCCGAGGCGTAGCCGTGCAACTCGCAGCCCGCATCGACCAGCACCAGGTCGCCGCCATTGAGGGTCGCACAATTTTCCACATAGTGTAGGACGCAGGCGCGGGCCCCGCCGGCAACGATGGGCGGATAGGCCTGGAAGCGCGCCCCCGCGGCGGCACAGTGGTGCAGGAACTGCGTCTCCAGTTCGGACTCGCCGCGGCCCGGGCGGCACATCCGCATCAGCCCGCGATGGCCGGCGGCGGAGATGTGCGCCGCCCGGCGCACGAGCTTGACCTCGGCCTCACCCTTGCGCAGGCGCTGCTCGTGCAGGAGCGCCTCAATGGTGACGAAGGTCTCTGGCGGGAGCGCGCCCTTGCGCACATTGGACCGCACCTGATTGACCCAACCGAAGACGCGGGTGTCGAAGGCCGCATCGGCGCCGATGGGGAACAGGAGCCGGTCGCGCCCATCGATCAGCCCCGGCATCAGGCTGTCGAGTTCGCTTAAGGGATGCGCCTCGTCGGCCTTGAAGGTCGCCGTGGCCCCCTCGACCCCGGCCCGATAGCCGTCCCACTGCTCCCGCTCCGGGTCGCGGGGACGGCAGAACAGGACGAACTCCCCCGCCTTACGCCCGGGGGCGAAGACCGCCAGGGCCTCGGGTTCCGGGAACCCGGTGAGGTACGTGAAATCGCTCGTCTGCCGGAATGGGTAGTGGACGTCGCGGTTACGGATCGTCTCGTGGGCGGCCGGCAGGATAGCGAGCCCATTCGCACCGATGGCCTTGAGCAGGGCGCGGCGACGTCGTCCATACTCGGCCATGGTCATCGCGACCCCATGCGGGGAGCCGCCCGCTCCTCGTAGACCAGCATGGCGGCCACACAAACAAACTCGGTCAGCTCCGCCAGGGCCGCCTCATTCTCCTCGTCCTCCGGTAACTGCTCCAGGTCCAGGCGAGTGATGTCCGCGAAGTCCCGCAAGGCCTCCCGCACCTCGGCAGACAGGTCGCGCTCGGCGATGCCCAGGACCCCGATTGAAAACAAGAACCCGCGCACCCAGTCATAGAGCGCGGTGGCGCGCTCCGCCAGCGCGCGGGAGTCATCCGGGAGCAATAGAGGGAAATCGAGGCCGTGACCGGCAATACGGTCCAGGGTCTTGCGCGCGAGAGTACCCAGGGCGGCGCGATGCAGCTGCACGCTGGCGTTGCGCGTCGCGTCCCCATCTTCGTCCGGGATCGGGGCCGGGGCCGGTCGCAACAGGTCGAGCCAAGCCGACTCTGGGGCCGCCGCCCCGCCGCAAATCAGCCCGCAGAGCATTCCCTGGGCCTCGCTCGGAGTCGAGGCAAGCGGACTTGCCTGGAGCAGGCTCCCGATCTGGTCGTAGTCGTTGTCCGTGGTAGTCTCCGTGGCGCCGGAAGCGGCCGTAATGCCCCTGTCGTTGCGGGGCGCGATCATAACATGGGAACCGACCCGATTGACCCTGCACGCCGCCCCTTCTATAGTGCGTGGAATTCTCAAAGAGGCCCTGATCTTGGCCAGTTTCGACATCGATCAGTTTGAGCGCGGCGTGGAGCATCTGCTGCACCTGTGTCAACGCCTCCAAGAGGAAAACGCCTTCCTGCGCGCCCGCCAGGAGGCACTAGCCGCCGAGCGCAGCGATCTGATCGAGAAGATCGAGCAGGCACGCAGCCGGGTCGAGGTCATGCTGTCGCGGCTGCGTGCAATGGAGGAGAGTCTGTGACCAACGAGCTCAATGGAGTCGATATCAGGGTCCCGGATAAGGACTATCGCATCGCCTGCCCGGCCGCCGAGCAGGAGGACTTGGTAGCCTCCGCGCGGTTACTCGACATGCGCATGCGCGAGATCCGCCAGACCGGGCGGGTGATCGGCTCGGACCGCATCGCGGTGCTGGCGGCGCTCAATATCGCCAATGAGTTACTGCAACTGAAAAAAGCGCAAGACGGCGGGGAGACCGCCGTCACCCGGCGGCTTGGCCGGCTGCAGGAGCGCATCGGCGAGGCATTGTCCGCGCAACCGGCCCTGGACTCGTCGGCCGAAAAGGTATAGCCTCTTGCCCTAGACACCCCCTGTAGTGTTCGACCGCTGGCTGGGTATTTTCTTGAGCCTATTTTGTACCCTGGGGACATGACCACGAGGCCGTTGCGCAAGTCCGCCCCCGAGCGGAAAGCCTGAAGCCAACGCGACTGACCCCACTTGAACCTCGCGGTTCAAGAACAAAGGCTAGCGACGGCACAGACGGTGGGTGTCGCCCCTTCATTGCCGATTGTGGTGTGCGCAGCAAGCCGCGCTTGATACCGCTGCGGCGCTCCGAACGATTCCCGCCCCTCCTGCCCAGGGTAACGCGGCCTCGATGACCAAGTCTCCGTCGGTCGCTGAGCGTTGCCTCGGCCCAGCCCCGCAGCCGGGTCCTCAAGTAGCGAGTTCCCCGCCGGCCCTGCGGCGGCAACTGCGCGCGGCGCGGCGTCGCCTTTCCCGCCACGATCAGCAACTTCACGCGATGGCACTCACCCGGGTGCTGGGGCGGGAGCGCGACTTCCGATGCGCCCGACGGATCGCCGCGTTTTGGCCGGCGGACGGCGAACTGGACCCGCACCCCCTGCTCGCTGCGGCCCAACGCGGCGGCGGCGCAAGCATCTTGCTGCCCGTGTTGCGTCCGGGGCAGCAGCGCCGTCTGTGGTTTGTTCGCTACGCACCGGGCGACACGCTGACCGCCAATCGCCTCGGGATACCCGAGCCCCGGCGCGGCCGGCAAGGCCCACATCAAACCTGGGCACTCGACCTGATCCTGGTCCCGCTGGTCGGATTCGACGCGCACTGCAACCGCCTCGGCATGGGTGGCGGCTACTATGACCGCACCCTGGCCTTCCTGCGGCAGCGCCGACACTGGCTGCGGCCGCGCCTCATCGGCATCGCCCACGAATGTCAGCGCGTCACCCGGCTGGCGCTCCGCCCCTGGGACGTGCCACTCGACGCCGTGGCGACCGAAAGGCGCATCTATCGGCGCGCCAGCTTGCCGGCGAAGAGCCGATAAGCCGGGTTGTCGGTCTCCTCCCAATGGGGGTAGCCAAGAACGTCCAGGGAGCGGCGGAAATCGGCCTGCTCTGCTTGCGAGACCGTCGCCCCCATCAGCACCCGGCCATAGGCGGCCCCTTGGTTGAGGTAGTGGAAGAGGATGATGTTCCTGCGCATGCCGAACTCGGTGAGCAGGTCCAGCAAGGCCCCTGGGCGCTCCGGAAACTCGAACCGGACGACTGTCTCGCCGGGGGTCTCACCAGTGGACTCGCCGGCTCCCGGGGCGTGCCACCCACCATGTAGCGAAGGTGCAACTTCGCGGTCTCGTTGTCCGTCATGTCCAGCACCCCCCAATCCCTGGTGTCGGAGTTGGTCGATCAACTAGGCACGCTCCGCGTCGCCGCGACCCAACTCCACCCCCCACGGGGACCTTGGCCTGATCGGGGTCGGCAAAACTGTAGTTGAACTCGGTGATTTGCTGTTCACCGATCGCCCGGTAAAAGGCGAGGAAGCTCCCGGGCCGCTCAGAGATCGCCACCGCCAGCAGGGCTTCGCGCCGCTCACCCAACTCCGCCCGCTCGACCACATGGCGCAGCCGGTCAAAGGTCATGTTGGCCCCACTTTCGATCGCCACCAGGTGTTCGCCGCGGCAGCCGGTGCGCGCCACATGCGCTTCATCTCGGCCACGGCCAAGGCCCCGGCGGGCTCGGCGATACCGCGAGTGTCTTCGTAGTTCAGTCCTGACGTCGCCGATCCCTTGCAGAACATGGTTTTGCGCCAGCAAACCCATATGGGCCGGCCGGCCTTGGGCGGATTTTTGATCAAGGCCGCCGACCAGTATCACCTCGTCCACGCGAAGGCTTGCAACCAGAAAGGTCTCGGCCCCGATGCGCCGTACCGCCACTCCGTCCGCGAACAGGCTGACCTGCGCGAGTTCCACCGGGCGCGCCCCGCCGCCAGGGCCGCGTGCAGGGTCGGCGCGTCCTTCGGCTCCACGCCGATGATGCGCACCTGAGGTGTCAGCTACTTTACATAGGCGGCGATGCCGGCGATGAGTCCACCGCCGCCCACGGGGACAAAGATGGCGTGGGGGGCTCCGGGTGCTGGCGCAGGATCTCCATGCCGATAGTCCCCTGGCCGGCAAACACCTGCGGGTCGTCGAAGGGGTGAACGAAGGTGAGACCCAACTCCGCGACCAGTCCCATGGCATGGGCGTAGGCTTCGTTGTAGGAGTCGCCGAAGAGCACCGCGGTCCCACCCAAGGCCCGCACCGCCCTGACCTTGATGCCGGAGGTGGTGCGCGGCATGACGATGGTAGCCGCCATCCTCAGGCGCGCCGCTCCCAGCGCGAGCCCCTGGGCGTGATTACCGGCGCTGGCCGCGATGACCCCCGCGGGCCCACACCTGCGGACTCAGACTCACCAGCTTGTTGTAAGCGCCGCGCAGCTTGAATGAAAAGACCAGCTGGAGGTCCTCTTGCTTGAGGGCCTTGATCATAATTCCGCCCACCTTGTTCAGTCCCGGTGTCGCCGCCCCCTTGCAGAAGATGCTCTTACGCGCACAAACCCACATGGGCCGGCCGGCCTTTGGCGGATTTGTGATCAAGGCCCGCTTGAGCAAGAGCTGATTACCCAGGCGGGCCGAGAGCGCCGCCGCCAAGGTCAGTGGGGGCTCCTGCGTAACCTCGTAGACACGGGCCTTCAAGATGCGCTCGATGTAGCTGTCTGGCATTGGAAAACCTCAGTGTGTCTCCGTGAGAGATCTTTACCCACACCTCTCAAGACGGCTATGATACCGCGCTCTTGATAGACCAATTCAGCGTGGCAATCCATGAACCAGGACGAGCAGAAGAAACAGGCCGCTCACGCGGCCCTGGCCTATGTCGCAGGCGGCATCATCGGCGTGGGCACCGGCTCCACGGTCAATCACTTCATTGACGCGCTCGCGACCATCAAGGCCCGAATCGACGGCACGGTGTCCAGTTCAGAGGCGTCCAGCGCCCGCCTCAAGTCACGGGGCATCCCGGTCTACGACCTGAATGCGGTCGGAGACCTAGAACTTTACGTGGACGGAGCGGATGAGTCAAACCACCGCTTGCAGTTGATCAAGGGCGGCGGCGGGGCCCTGACCCGAGAGAAGATCGTCGCGGGTGCGAGCGCACGCTTTGTCTGCATCGCGGATGAGACCAAGTTGGTCGACCTGCTCGGCCGCTTCCTCCTGCCGGTAGAGGTAGTCCCCATGGCCCGCAGTTTCGTGGCGCGGCAACTGGTCCGGGCCGGCGGCACCCCGGTGTGGCGCGAGGGCTTCATCACCGACAACGGTAACCTGATCCTGGACGTACAGGGCCTGGAAATTCTGGAGCCGGTGGGTCTGGAGCAGCAGATCAACAACATCCCCGGCGTGGTCACGGTCGGCATCTTCGCCCTGAGGCCCGCCGATGTACTGATCCTGGGCACCCCGCAGGGCCCAAAGACTCTGACGGCCGCGTAACCGGCCCGCGAATGGTATCGGGATCTACGCGTCGCGGTGTTGGCACCGAGGCTGAGCCCCTTCTCGGGATGCTGCCATGTCACGCCCTTTCAGGGCTGGCGATCCTCATCCGCGCCACCCATGGCGTTGCCCTGGGCTGGTATGTCACGCCCCTTCGGGGCTTAAGAGCAGCGGCGATGACAGGTGCCCCCGGCCGCGCGAAACCAAAGCGTCGGTCCAGGAGGGTTTGCCCCAACGGGGTCGCACATACCAGCCCAGGGCAACGCCCTGGGTGATCTGTTGTTAAGGATCTTAGACCTGAAAGGGCGTGACATCAGCGGACCGCGGAATCTGGCCGAGTTTCGGCGCTAATCACCAAAAATTCAGACAAAAAAAACGGGGCCGAACGGCCCCGTTTTTCAGGACATCCTGGTCCGGGCGCGGACGCGCGCTTTCAGGCTATCAGAAGCTGTGGTTCATGCCGATCGAGAAGCCACTCCAGTCGGCACTTTCGATCTTGTCCGAGACCTTGGTATAGAGCACGAAGGCCGCGGTACGCTTGCTGAAGTTGTAGTCGTACCCGATGGCGAAAGAATTTTTCTGCTTGTTGTTGACCAGGATAGAGTCCGCGAAGTACTGCCCGAGCGCACTCGCCTGGCAGGTATAGCGGAAACCCACCGCGTTTGGATCGGCGCAATCCTCCAGATCGGCGCGGCCCCACATGGCCTTAATCATGTTGTTGCCGAAGGCGTAGCCGCCCGACACCTGGAAGAAGTTGCCGTTGGACTTCGTCGGGGCGCCCAGGATGTTCTGGCGCTGCTCATAGATACCCGTCAGGGTAAAGCCGTTCCAGTCCAGCAGCCCTAAGCCGACGCGCACCTTGCTGTCGGTCTTGGCGGTGCGGTCCTGATACAGGACCATATAGTCGGCGTTCTGGCTGTCCCAGTTGCTCTTGTCCAGGGACTCGTACGCCACGGACCCGTAGAAGGGGCCGTTCTTGTAGATGGCCGCCAAGGAGTAGGCACCGGCGATCGAGTCGACATTGTTGTCGAGCGCGCCGAGCGCGGTGGCGCCGCCCTGCGGGACTATGGCCGCGGCGATCTGGAAGCCGCTCCAGCTCGGGGAGATGTAGGCAACCACGTTGTCGGCGCGCAGGTCCTGGAAGCCGATGGTGGCGTTGTTGTCGGCTAGGGTGTCAGCGAACAGATCCAGCTTGGCCGTGGAGATCTTCAGCGGGGTGTCGTGACGACCCATCAGGAAGGTACCCCAGTCACCCGCCAACCCGATGAAAGTGTTGCGGAAGCTGAAACCGGGGGTCGTGGAATTCGAGAAGCTGGTGCCGGAAAATCCGCGGTTGCCGTTGTACAGGTAGGTGTCGCGGTTGGCGTTGGTGATGTCGACCCCGATTTCGATCTGGTAGACGGCCTTAAGTCCGTTACCCAGGTCCTCGGAACCCTTCACGCCCAGGCGGTCAGCCGGACCGTTGATGGAGTTACCCGTGTCCAGGCCCCAACCCTTATAGGCCTGACCCGGCTTATAGGCACCGGCGACCGCCGCCGCGGTGGCGAGCCGCTGCAACTGGCTCAGCCGCGCCGTCGCTTTATTGTAGAAGGCCTGGTTGATGTTGCCGATCGCCAGGTCGTTCGTCAGCTTCGCCTGCTGACCCGCGAAATAGGCGTTCATGTTGTAGGCGCCGGCCTGCGGCGCTACGGTTGCGACCGCCAGATTCTGGGCCCTGGTCAGGTTCGCCTGATAAGCGTTCCAGGCGCCTCCAGCGACCGCATCATAGGCGTTGGCCGCCGCGGTGGTCGCCTGCGCAACAGTGTCGCCCTGCGCGAGCCGGGCGTTATAGGCAGCCACACCGGCAGCGTTGGCCTTGTTGTAGACCGTGCCGGGGTCGTAATTGAAGCCGTTCATCAGCGCCGTCTCGCCGGCAGCCTGGGCCAAACCATGGGCATTGAGTGGGTAAGACGACCTCAAGGAGGTTATCGCGGCCTTGTAGTAAGCGGCCTGCGCGGCCGGGTCTAGGAATCGACTGACCTGCGTTCCCTGCGTGGTGTCCGGCATAAAGACCGTGCTGGCGGCGGAGCCGTAAATCGGCATCCCGCGCCATTGATTGTAATTCAGCACATTGCTAGGGTCACCGCTGTAGCCCAGCGTGCCTGCCACATAGCCGCAGGAGGGGAAGCGCTGAGCGGAGTAGGTCCCCAGGGCGGCCGCGGTGTCGTACCCAGCAACGGTGCCGCTCTTGAAATTGGCGAAGTTGAACTGCGGACGCAGTTCCGCTTGGCCGGGACGATGGAAATTGGCGTTCTGTTCGACTTCGATGTAGTCGAAGGAGACGTTGAGCTTGCCGTACAGGATGGCTTCGGCCGAGACGACTGCCGGAACGGCCAGGCCGGCGGCGACCGCCAGGCTGAGAAGGTTCTTATTCATCATGATCTCCGCTGTTGTGGATTCAGCAACAAGGACTGCATAAACTTTCACGCAATCGTGCTTTGCGGGTTGTACTATAGACGACCCGAGAGACGCTTGCAACAGTATCGAGAAAAAAAAGAGACACCGGAGACATGTGTTGCTTCTTTGACCCAACAGCAGGGCCGGATGCCTTGTCACGCAGCGTCGGCAGGGTGTTGACGCGCACGGCCCGGCGGCCGGGCGCCGGGACCGATCGCGCCGCATCCCCGCAGGGTGGACAGGGCGCGCGGCAAGCCGCTGCGGCCCGGCACCGGTGTCATTCGCGCCGTACCCACCAAGCACGCGCGCAATGTAAAGATAGTTTGCAGCCAGGCCCGAGCGAGTGGCTACAATTTTATACGGCGCAGCCACGTGACGGACCGCAAGCCAGAGCGCAACCAACTGATTTTAAATTAAGCTCTGCCTGGCCCGGCACTTGCTTAAACATCCCCATACCTAGACGCGACCCCCCACACCGGGGCGTCCACCCAAGGGAAGTAGACGATGCCGACCACCGAGACCTTCTATGAGGTCATGCGACGCCAGGGGATCACCCGCCGCAGCTTTCTCAAGTTTTGCAGCCTCACCGCCACGGCCCTGGGACTGAGGCCGGCCTACGCGGCGCAGTTGGTGCAGGCCATGGAGACCAAACCGCGCATCCCGGTGCTGTGGCTCCACGGGCTGGAGTGCACCTGTTGCTCGGAGTCATTCATCCGCTCCGCCCATCCCCTGGTCAAAGACGTGATGCTGTCCATGATCTCGCTCGACTACGACGACACCATCATGGCCGCCTCCGGGCACCAGGCGGAGGCGATCGTCGCGGAGATCCGGCAGAAGTACAAGGGCAACTACATCCTGGCCGTAGAGGGCAACCCGCCGCTCAACCAGGACGGCATGTCCTGCATCATCGCCGGGCGTCCCTTTCTCGAACAGCTCAAAGAGGCGGCCGCCGACTGCAAGGCGATCATCTCCTGGGGCTCTTGTGCCTCCTGGGGCTGTGTCCAGGCGGCGCACCCCAACCCGACTCAGGCGGTCCCAGTCCACCATGTCATCCATGACAAGCCCATCATCAAGGTCCCGGGCTGTCCGCCGATCGCCGAGGTCATGACCGCGGTCGTCACCTTCATGCTGACCTTCGACCGCATCCCCGAACTGGACCGTCAGGGCCGGCCCAAGATGTTCTACGGCCAGCGGATCCATGACAAGTGCTACCGCCGCGGCCACTTCGACGCGGGCCAGTTCGTGGAGAGCTGGGACGACGAGGGCGCACGCCGCGGCTACTGTCTCTACAAGATGGGCTGCAAGGGACCGACCACCTACAACGCCTGCTCCAACACCCGGTGGAACAACGGGGTCTCCTTCCCCATCCAGTCCGGCCACGGGTGCATCGGTTGCTCCGAGGATGGCTTCTGGGATAAGGGCAGCTTCTACGACCATGTGACCGACACCCGGGTCTTCGGCGTCGAACTCAACGCGGACCGGATGGGCTTTGCCGCCGCCGGGACCGTCGGCGCGGCCGTCGTCGCCCACGCGGCGGCCTCCGCCATCAAGCGCGCCCGCAAGCCGGGCCAATTCGGCGACCAGGAGCCGGACAAGACCAAGGGTCAGGGTACCGCGGGCAACGATCAGACAGGTGAGCGTTCATGAGCATCGAGACCCCCAACGGTTTCACCCTGGACAACTCCGGCACCCGGATCGTGGTGGACCCGGTGACCCGCATCGAGGGCCACATGCGCTGCGAGGTCAATCTCGACGCGAACAATGTGATCCGCAACGCGGTGTCCACCGGCACCATGTGGCGCGGGCTGGAGGTGATCCTGAAGGGCCGCGACCCGCGCGACGCCTGGGCCTTCACCGAGCGGATCTGCGGCGTCTGCACTGGCACCCATGCCCTGACCAGCGTGCGCGCGGTAGAGGACGCGCTCGGCATCCAGATCCCGGAGAACGCCAGCACCATCCGCAACATCATGCAGTTGACGCTCCAGTCGCACGACCACTTGGTGCACTTCTACCACTTGCACGCGCTGGACTGGGTGGACGTGGTCTCGGCGCTCAAGGCCGACCCCAAGGCGACCTCAACCCTGGCCCAGTCCATCTCCAAATGGCCCCAGTCGTCCCCGGGCTGGTTCCGGGACGTGCAGAATCGGCTCAAGCGCTTCGTGGAGTCCGGACAGCTTGGCCCCTTCATGAACGGCTACTGGGGCAACCCCGCCTACAAGCTGCCGCCCGAAGCCAATCTGATGGCGGTCGCACACTACCTGGAGACGCTCGACTTCCAGCGCGAGATCGTCAAGATCCACACTGTCTACGGCGGCAAAAACCCCCACCCCAACTGGCTGGTGGGCGGGGTGCCCTGCGCCATCAACCTCGACGGCACCGGGGCCGTGGGCGCGGTCAACATGGAGCGGCTGAACCTGGTCTCCTCCATCATCGACCGCACCATCGACTTCATCGACCAGGTCTACATCCCGGACCTGTTGGCGATCGCCTCGTTCTATAAGGATTGGACCTATGGCGAGGGGCTCTCCAGCCGGTCGGTAATGTCCTACGGCGACATCCCGGAGCGGGCCAACGACAACACCGCGGCCAACCAGCTCCTGCCCCGCGGGGCCATCATCAACGGCAACCTCCAGGAGGTCCACGACCTGGACCTGCGTGACCCCGCCCAGGTCCAGGAGCTCGTCGCCCACTCCTGGTACCGCTACCCGGATGAGCAGAAGGGCCTGCACCCCTGGGACGGGATCACCGAACCCGATTTCTGGCTGGGTCCGAACACCGTCGGCACCAAACGCAAGATTGAGGCCATCGACGAGGGCGCCAAATATTCCTGGATCAAGGCCCCGCGCTGGCGCGGCCACGCCATGGAGGTCGGCCCCCTGGCGCGCTGGGTAATCGGCTATGCCAAGGGCATCCCCGAGTTCAAGGAGCAGGTGGAGAAGGTCCTGACGGATCTCAATCTGCCCGTCACGGCGCTCTTCTCCACCCTGGGCCGTACCGTCGCCCGCGGGCTTGAGGCATCCTGGGCGGTGCACAAGCTGCGCTACTTCCAGGACAAGCTGGTGGCCAACCTCAAGGCCGGAGACAGCAGCACCGCCAATACCGACAAGTGGGACCCGGACACCTGGCCCCGCGAGGCCAAGGGCGTGGGTACCACCGAGGCCCCGCGCGGGGCGCTCGGGCACTGGATCGTCATCAAGAAGGGGCGAATCGAGAACTATCAGGCGGTGGTCCCGACCACCTGGAACGGCTCACCGCGCGACCCCGCGGGCAACATCGGCGCCTTCGAGGCGGCCCTGATGAACACTCCGGTGGCGGTGCCAGATCAGCCGCTGGAGATCCTGCGCACCCTGCACAGCTTCGACCCCTGCCTGGCCTGCTCGACCCATGTCATGGGTCCCGCCGGTGAGGAGCTGACGCGGGTCAAGGTGCGGTAGGGTGCGCCGCGCGCACCGGCCACTGCACGGAGGCAGGCGCCCGCAATCTGGGCGCCGGCGTCCGGCCATGGCACTCCGCGAAGGTGCGCACGGCGCACCCTACCGACCGCCATCCTATTGGGTCTATTTCGGAGGCGAAATACCGTGAGCACCGCCGTCCCCACCGTCAAACGCACAGCGGTCTATGTCTATGAGGCCCCGCTGCGCGCCTGGCATTGGATCAATGCCCTGTCCATCACCATCCTAGCCATCACCGGCTATCTGATCGCCAACCCCTTGCCGACCCTGTCCGGGGCCACCAGCGATCACTACCTGATGGGCTATATCCGCTTCGCCCATTTCGCCGCCGCCTATGTCTTCGCCGTCGGCTTCATCTTCCGGCTCTATTGGGCCATGGTCGGCAACCGCTGGTCGCGCCAGCTCTTCGCCCTGCCCTTCTGGCGGCGGCGCTTTTGGATCGAACTGTGGCACGAGGTGCGCTGGTACGCCTTCCTGGAACCGGAACCGCGCAAGTGCATCGGCCATAACCCATTGGCCCACCTGTTCATGGTCGTCATCATCACGGTCGGCGGCATCGTCATGATGTTCACCGGCTTCGCCCTCTATTCGGAACAGGCGGGATTGGGAAGCTGGCAGGACCGCTGGTTCGGCTGGGTCATCCCCTTCGTCGGCCAGAGCCAGGACGTACGGATGTGGCACCACTGGGGGATATGGGTCATCTCGATCTTCGTCATGCTGCATGTCTACACCGCTATCCGCGAGGACATCCTGTCGCGGCAGAGCCTGATCAGCACCATGGTCAGCGGGTGGCGGATGTTCAAGGACGATCGGCCTTAAGAAAGTACGTTAGTACGTTATACACGTCTCATTACTGAAATTTTCGCTCAGGACCCTAGCGTAACCGGCCGGCCGACGTCGATATACTATTGTCCCTATGCTCGACTAGACCCTCTCCACCGAACAACTCGCCGAGCTGCGTGTCGCCCACCGGCCTACGCGCGACCAGCGCGAGGCCGACCGCATCAAGGCGGTCATGTCGCTGGCGGGCGGCTGGTCGGCAGAGCAGGTCGCCGAAGTCCTGCTGATCGACTCCA
>JADNEJ010000156.1 GCA_016292295.1 Candidatus Thiodictyon intracellulare | reverse complement strand
GCGTGAGCACGCCGAGTACGAGGCGAAGCGCGCGGCGCGTGCTGCCCGCGTCGCGACCACCGGCAAGAAGCTCGGCGGCACCGCCCCCCAGGCCCCGACACCCGGTCCACGAGTGGATGACCAGATCAATCTCACCGACGACGCATCGCGGATCATGCCTGGCCGGATGCTTCGGTAGAACCGGCTGAATCTGCGCCGGGGGTATCCCCGCAGTACCGCTTCGAGCGCCCACGCCCGCCGCCACGTCCACGAACCAGCTACGGCGGATATTACTGCGGCGGTAGGGGCATCGCGAACCGAATGGCCAAAAGAAAAAGCGGCCAGAAGGCCGCTTCTTTCCGGGTCTCAGTTAGCCGACATGATTTCTAACGCGGCAAATCCGACCGCCCCATCAACCACTCATCCACCGCCCGCGCACACTGCCGCCCCTCGCGGATCGCCCACACGACCAGCGACTGCCCGCGCCGCATATCCCCTGCCCCGAAGACCCCGGGCACCGAGGTCTGGTAGGCGCCGACGCCTTCGGTGGTGGCCTTGACGTTGCCGCGGGGGTCGAGTTCGAGTCCGGTCTCGGCTTTGAGCGCCTCGATCATGCCGGCGTGCACCGGGTGCACGAAGCCCATGGCGAGCAGCACCAGATCCGCCTTGAACTCGGCCTCGGAGCCCGGGACCTCGGACATCTGCCAGCGGCCCTGGACGTCCTTGTCCCACTGGACCAGACAGTATTTGACCGCCTGGACCCGACCTTGGTCGTCGCCGATAAAGCCCTTGGTCAGCACGTTCCAGTGGCGCTCGCAGCCTTCCTCCTGTGAACTGGACGTCCGCAGCTTGTTCGGCCAGTCCGGCCAGGTCAGGCCCTTGTCCTCCTTGACCGGCGGCTTGTCCAGGATCTCGATCTGAGTAACCGACTTGGCGCCGTGGCGGTTGGAGGTGCCAATGCAGTCGGAACCGGTGTCGCCGCCGCCGATGACCAGTACTCGTTTGCCCTGGGCGTTGATGAACTCCTCGTCCGGGACATAGGAACCCTGCACCCGTTTGCTGTTGCGGGTGAGGAAGTCCATGGCGAAGTGGATGCCAGAGAGTTCCCGACCGGGCGCGGGCAGATCGCGCGGCTGCTCGCAGCCGCCGGCCAGAACCAGCGCGTCGTAGTCGGCGCGCAGCTTGGCGACCGGGATATCGCGGCCGATGTGGGCGTGAGTGTGGAACTCCACCCCTTCGGTGCGCATCTGCGATTGACGCCGGTCGATGAGCTTCTTTGACAGCTTGAAGTCCGGGATGCCATAGCTCAGCAAACCGCCGATGCGGTCGGCCTTCTCATAGACTGCGACCTGGTGTCCGGCGCGGGCGAGCTGCTGGGCGCAGGCCAGCCCCGCGGGGCCGGAGCCGACCACCGCGACGCGCTTGCCGGTACGCCGCTCCGGGACCTGGGGCTTGATCCAGCCCTGCTCCCAGGCCTTGTCGACGATGGCGCATTCGATGGTCTTGATCGCCACCGGGGCGTCGCCGATGTTGAGCGTGCAGGCGGCCTCACAGGGGGCGGGGCAGATGCGGCCGGTGAACTCGGGGAAGTTGTTGGTGGAGTGCAGGACCTCGATGGCCAATTGCCAGTCGCCCTTGTAGCTCAGGTCATTCCAGTCCGGGATGATGTTGTTGACCGGGCACCCCTGGTGACAAAAGCAGATGCCGCAGTCCATGCAGCGCGCGGCCTGGGTGCTGACCTCGGCGTCGGTCAGCGGGATGATGAACTCCTGATAGTTCACGACGCGGTCGGACACCGGCTCGTAGCGGCGGTCGCGCCGGTCGTATTCCATGAATCCGGTCGGCTTACCCATGGCTGATCTCCCGCGTGACCTTGATCGGGCGCTGCTTGGTGAGTTGGGGTGGGCGGCTTTGATTGGCCTGCATCTCGGCCAGGGCCTGTTTGTAGTCGACCGGCATGACCTTGATGAAGCGCGGCAGATAGGCCTCCCAGTCATCCAGGATGCGCCGCGCAACATCCGAGTTGGTGTAGTGCAGGTGGCGCTCGATCAGGCCCTTCAGGTGCTGGGCGTCGTGCCGAGTCATGTCGTGGCTGAGGTCGACCAGACCGTGGTTCTCCAGATCCCCGCCCTGGTGGTCCAGGGCCTCCAGGGCCGCGTCCTCCGGGGTGACGGGTTGCAGTTCGACCATAGAGAGGTTGCAGCGGTCCTCGAAGGTGCCATCGCCATTGAGCACATAGGCGATGCCGCCGGACATGCCGGCGGCGAAGTTGCGCCCGGTGTGACCCAGGACCACGGCGATGCCACCGGTCATGTACTCGCAGCCGTGGTCGCCGACGCCTTCGACCACCGCGGTAGCGCCGGAGTTGCGCACGCAGAAGCGCTCGCCGGCCACGCCGCGGAAGTAGCATTCACCGCTGATGGCGCCGTAGAGCACGGTGTTGCCGATGATGATGTTGTCTTCGGCCCGCGCGATGGCGCAGTCCCGCGGCGGGTAGATGATGAGGCGCGCGCCGGACAGGCCCTTGCCGACATAGTCGTTGGCCTCGCCTTCCAGCTCGATGGTGACACCGCGCGCGCCCCAGGCGCCGAAGGACTGGCCGCCGGTGCCGCGGGCCTTGATGTGAATGCTGTCCTCGGGCAGCCCCGCGTGGCCGTAGCGCTCCGCCACCCGGCCGGAGAGCATGGCGCCGAAGGTGCGGTTGTAGTTGTGCACCCGGGTCTCGATGGCGACCGGCTCGCCGCGCTGCAGGGCGGGTTGGGCCTGCTTGATTAGTTCGTGATCCAGCGACTTGTCGAGGCCGTGGTCCTGGGTCTCTCGGTTGGAGATGGCGACCTCCAGGCCGACCTTGGGTTTGAGCAGCAGCCGGGTAAAGTCGAGGCCCTGGGCCTTCCAGTGGTCGAGCGCGCGGCGCATCTCCAAGCGATCGGAGTGGCCGATCATCTCGCTCACGGTGCGATAGCCCAGGCGCGCCATGATCCGGCGCATCTCCTCGGCGACGAAGAACATGTAGTTGATGATGTGTTCGGGCTGGCCGGTGAAGCGCTTGCGCAGTTCCGGGTCCTGGGTCGCGACACCCACGGGACAGGTGTTGAGGTGACACTTGCGCGTCATTATGCAGCCGGAGACGATCAGCGGCGCGGTGGCGAAGCCGAATTCGTCGGCTCCCAGCAGGGCACCGATGACGACATCACGGCCGGTGCGCATACCGCCGTCGACCTGCACCGCGATACGCCCGCGCAGGTTGTTGAGCACCAGCGTCTGATGGGTCTCGGCCAGGCCGATCTCCCATGGAGAGCCGGCGTGCTTAATCGAGGTTAAGGGGCTTGCCCCGGTACCGCCGTCATAGCCGGAGATGGTGACATGGTCGGCGTGGGCCTTGGAGACGCCCGCTGCGACGGTGCCGACGCCGATCTCGGACACCAGCTTGACCGAGATCCGCGCCTCGGGATTGACGTTCTTCAGATCATGGATGAGCTGCGCCAGGTCCTCAATCGAGTAGATGTCGTGGTGCGGCGGCGGAGAGATCAGGCCGACGCCCGCGGTCGAGTGACGCACCCGGGCGATCCAAGGGCTGACCTTGTGGCCGGGCAATTGCCCGCCTTCACCGGGCTTGGCGCCCTGGGCGATCTTGATCTGGATGTCGTCGGCGTTGACCAGGTATTCAGTGGTAACACCGAAACGACCAGAGGCGACCTGTTTGATGGCGGAGCGCTCGGGGTTGCGAGAGCCGTCCGGCAGCGGGTTGAAGCGCTCGGGCTCCTCGCCACCCTCACCGGTGTTGGACTTGCCGCCCAACGCATTCATCGCCTTGGCGAGGTTTGAGTGCGCCTCGTAGGAGATGGAGCCGAAGGACATGGCACCGGTGGCGAAGCGCTTGACGATCGCTTTGGCCGGTTCGACCTCGTCGAGCGGGATCGGTATTTCGGCCCACTTGAAGTCCATGAGCCCGCGGAAGGTCAGCAGGTGCTCGTTCTGCTCGTTGATGATGCGCGCGAACTGCTCGTAGGTCTCCCAACTGTTGGCGCGCGCCGCGTGCTGGAGCTTGGCGATGCTGTCGGGGGTCCAGGCGTGGTCCTCGCCGCGCAGCCGGAAGGCGTAGTCCCCGCCCACGTCCAACTGGGTGCGGTAAATCTGCTCATTGCCGTAGCCCTCGGCGTGCCAGCGCGTCGCCTCCTGAGCGACCTGCTCAAGCCCGATGCCCTCGACCGTGGTCTGGGTGCCGGTGAAGTAGCGTTTCACGAAGGGGGTGTTTAGGCCCACGGCATCGAAGATCTGGGCGCCGCAATAAGACTGGAAGGTGGAGATGCCCATCTTGGACATGACCTTGAGCAACCCCTTGCCGACCGCCTTGATATAGCGCTTCTGCGCCTCCTCGAAGCTCAGCTTCTCGGCGAAGCCCGGCAACAAGGATGCGATGGTGTCGAAGGCGAGATAGGGGTTAATGGCCTCGGCGCCGTAGCCGGCCAGGACCGCGTAGTGGTGGATCTCCAGCGCCGCGCCGGTCTCCACCACCAGGCCCGCGCTGGTGCGCATCCCCTGGCGGGTCAGGTAATGGTGCACCGCGGAGGTGGCGAGCAGGGCCGGGATCGGGATGTGATCCAGGTTGGTGTTGCGGTCGGACAGGATCAGGATGTTGTAGCCATCGTGCACCGACTGCTCGGCCTCCCGGCACAGCCGCTCCAGGGCCGCGCCCATGCCGGTGGCGCCGTCACCCGAGGGGTAGACCATGTGCAGTGTGCGGGTGCGGAAGGCACCGCCTGAGTTGTCGTCGATGTGGCGCACGCGCTCTAAATCCTGGTTGGTCAGAACCGGCTGGTTGACCTCCAGGCGCCAGTGCCTGCCGGCCTCGTTGATGCCCAAGAGGTTGGGCCGCGGGCCGATCAGGGACACCAGCGACATGACCAGTTCCTCGCGGATCGAGTCGATCGGCGGGTTGGTCACCTGGGCGAAATTCTGCTGGAAATAGCTCGACAGGTGCTTGGCACGGCGCGACAGGACCGAGAGCGGGTTGTCCGCGCCCATGGAGCCGACCGCCTCCTGACCCGTCACTACCATCGGCGTCAGCAGGAATTTGATGTCCTCCTGAGTATAGCCGAAGGCCTGCTGGGCATTCAGCAGCGTGCCCGCGTCCGGGGCCATGGGGGCGACGTTGGTCGGCAGGTCGTCCAGATGGATCTGGGTCCGGTTTAGCCACTCGCGGTAGGGGTGGGCGCTTGCCAGCGCCGCCTTGATCTCGGCGTCGTCGATGATGCGGCCCTGCTCCAAGTCGATCAGAAGCATCTTGCCGGGCTGCAGCCGCCACTTCTTAACGATGCGGGACTCTTCGATGTCCAGTACGCCCATCTCGGATGCCATGATCACCAGGTCGTCATTGGTGACCAGGTAGCGGGCCGGGCGCAGACCGTTGCGATCGAGCGTGGCGCCGATCTGGCGGCCGTCGGTGAAGGCGACGGTGGCGGGGCCGTCCCAGGGCTCCATCAGGCCCGCGTGGTACTCATAGAAGGCGCGCCGCTTAGTGTCCATTTGCTTGTTGCCGGCCCAGGCCTCGGGGATCAGCAACATCATGGCGTGGGCCAGGCTGTAGCCGCCCATCACCAGCAGTTCCAGCGCATTGTCGAAGCTCGCGGAGTCCGACTGGCCCTCGGGGATCAGGGGCCAGATGCTGTCGAGATCCTCGCCCAGGACCTCCGAGCGCATGGTGTGGCGGCGCGCCGCCATCCAGTTGAGATTGCCGCGCAGGGTGTTGATCTCCCCGTTGTGGCAGATCATCCGGAAGGGGTGGGCCAGATCCCAGGTCGGAAAGGTGTTGGTGGAGAAGCGCTGGTGCACCAGGGCCAGGGCCGAGGTGACGCGCTCGTCCTGCAGGTCCAGATAATAGGAACCCACCTGGTCGGCGAGCAGCATCCCCTTGTAGGTGATGGTGCGCGCGGACATGGAAGTCACGTAGAAGTCGGTCTTGTCGAAGCCGGCCGCGCGGATTTCATTGTCCATGCGCTTGCGGATCACGAACAGCTTGCGCTCGAAGGACTGCGCGTCCGGGCAGTTGTCACCGCGGGCGATGAAGACCTGGCGGACCACGGGCTCGGTCGGCAGCACGCTCTTGCCGAGCACGGTGTTGTCCACCGGCACGTCGCGCCAGCCGAGCACCCGCTGTTCGCCCTCGGTCAGGCGCCGCTCTACTGTCGCCTGCGTCTGGTCACGCGCCGCCGGGTCCTGGGGCAGGAAGACCATGCCCACGCCGTAGGTCCCGGCGGGCGGCAGCTCGAAGTCCAGCTCCGCCCGGAAGAAGGCGTCCGGGACCTGAAGCAGGATACCGGCCCCGTCACCGGCCCGCGGGTCGGCACCCACGGCGCCGCGATGGGTCAAACGCTGCAACAGTTCCAAACCCTGTCGGACGATGGCGTGGCTTTGCTGATTCTTGATATGGCAGACGAAGCCGACGCCGCAGGCGTCATGCTCGTTGGCTGGGTTATAGAGACCCTGTGCGGGCGGAAGGGCACGCAGGCTCATCGCTGACCTCGTAGGTACCTGGAGTAACGGTTGGGATTGTGTCGCGCGGGGCGTCACGCATCCACCTGGCAAAGGCCGGGATCGCATGACCCGGGCCAGCCGACACAATCCCCGAAATCCGGTGTCTTCGGACCCCAACGGGCGGCCGCTCAAGCGGTCACCAGTCAGAAAACTGCGGCATTATGTAGCAACTGCACATGGTTATCGAATCAATTGGTTACGCGGAATCTGGCGGCAACTCAGTGCGATGCGGGCGGGTGGGCGCCAGGATCTGTCAGATTTCGGTGAGAAATCCGGTTGCCAGAGCTGGCTCAGAATCGAGAAGTCGCATCCAACTTACTTAATAAATAGGCATTTGCGTTTGTTACATAATGCCGGGAAACTGGAAACGGGGCTCTAGCGTCGCCGGCTCTTCGGGACGGTCGACGACGCGGGACCCGCGATCATAACGCGCAGGCATTCGGTGTGCCATGGCCGCGTGACGGGACGGGGACCGAGCGGGGGGGCGGCGCGGACCCGGAATCTGCGCCGAATGGGTGCACACCGCACCATCTCGGCGCATCCGGGCCGCAGTCCAAGGCTTCAGCCTTGGATGTCCATGACCAAGGCTGAAGCCTTGGACTCCAGCAGGTGGCCGCCGGCCGGAACGATGAACAAGGCCACCGCGTCGGCACGCGGCGCCCGGTCCACATAGCGAACCCTGAGACTCTTCATCCTATTTGCGTTCATTTGCAGACAAAAAATCTTCGTGACTCAGCCTCCCATGGTCGCCTGCAGGAGCGCCGTGTCGAACTGGTCGGTGACCACCGCCTCGCCGATCCCGCGCAGCAGGACCAGGCGCAGGCGACCGTCCAGGACCTTCTTGTCCACGGCCATCAGGTCCAGGAGGCGCCCGGCGGAGAGTTCGGGCGGCGGGGCGGTCGGCAGACCCGCGCGCTCGATCAGGTCGCGGGTGCGCCGCAGGTCCGCGGGACCGAGCCATCCCAGGCGCGCCGACAGGTCCGCGGCCATGCACATGCCGACCCCGACCGCCTCGCCGTGAAGCCAGTTGCTGTAGCCGGCGCCGGTCTCAATGGCGTGGCCGAAGGTGTGGCCCAGGTTGAGCAGGGCGCGCTCGCCCGCCTCCAGTTCATCAGCGGTCACCACCTGCGCCTTGTTCTCGCAGGAACGGCGGATCGCCTCGGCCAGCGCCGCCGGTTCGCGGGCGCGCAGGGCGTCGAGATGGGTGTCGAGCCAATCGAAGAAGGCACCGTCGCGGATCAGGCCGTATTTGATGACCTCCGCGAGCCCGGCGGAGAGTTCCCGGTCCGGCAGGGTATTCAGGGTCACGGTGTCGGCGATCACGGCCCGGGGCTGATGGAAGGCCCCGATCATATTCTTGCCCAGCGGGTGATTGATCCCGGTCTTGCCGCCGACCGACGAATCCACCTGGGCGAGCAGCGTGGTCGGGACCTGGATGAAGGCTACGCCGCGCTGGTAGCAGGCGGCGGCGAACCCGACCATGTCCCCGATGACCCCGCCGCCCAAGGCGACGAGGGTGCAGTCACGGCTGAAGCAGGCTCCGAGCAGGGCATCGTAGATGCGCTCAAGCTGAGCCTGGGTCTTGTAGACCTCACCGTCCGGCAGGATTAGGGTCTCGACGCGCAGGCCGTCCAAGGCCCCCGCCACGGCCTCCAGGTACAGCGGGGCCACCGTCTCGCTGGTGCCGATCATCACCTGGCGGCCGGCGACATAGGGCCGGTAGCAGGCGGGGTCCGCGAGGAGGCCGCTGCCGATGAAGATGGGATAGCTGCGCGCGCCGAGCGCGACGTTCAGGGTCGTGGACATGGGCTGATTACGCCAGGGTGTTGGTGGATGCAGCGCGGGCGAGCGTTGCGGACGGACTAAACCGTGATGCCGCGCGCCTTAGTCCACCCTACGACTCTTCCGACTCGAGCCGACGGCGGATCTCTTTGACCACCGAGGCGGTGCCGCGCTTTTCGGTGGAGACCACTAGGTCAGCGACCTGCCGATACAGGGGATCGCGCTCGTCCATCAGGTCACGCAGGCTCTGCAGCGGGTCGTCGGTCTGGAGCAGCGGTCGGCCGCGGTCCCGGGAGGTGCGGCTGAACTGCTGCTCCGGGGTGCAGTGCAGGTAGACCACCACGCCGCGCGACGCCAGGTTCTGGCGGTTCTCGGCGTCGAGGACTACACCACCGCCGGTGGCGAGCACGATGCGCTCCTCCGCCACCAAGTCCTCGATAACCTGTCTCTCGCGGGCGCGAAAGCCTGCCTCACCCTCGAATTCAAAGATAGTAGCGATGTCGACGCCGGTTCGTCGCTGGATTTCGTGGTCGCTGTCCTTGAAGGTAAAAGACAGAGATTCAGCAAGTTGCCGGCCAACGGTACTCTTGCCGGCACCCATGGGGCCCACGAGGAAAATGTTCTGCGCGCGTATCATCTCTACAGGTATGCCAGATTGTGACCGGATGGGCAAGGCTTAAACGCCATATCGCGGTCGATTTGGGGTCCTTCGGCCGCTCCCGGGTACCGCGCGTCGAGCCCATGGGCCTGGCGATCAAGCATTATGTAGCAGCTGCACATACTTATTTAATCAATTGGTTACGCAGAATCTGGCAGCAACTCAGTGCGATGCGGGCGGGTGGGCGCCGGAATCTGCTAGGTTTCGGTGAGAAATCCGGCTGCCTGGGCTGGCTCAGAATCGGGAAGTCGTAGCCAAGCCACTGAATAAATAGCCATGTGCGTTTGCTACATAATGCCGCGGCGATCGGCGTGATAGGAAGACCGGACCATGGCCCCGCTCGCGACGTTGGAGAATCCCATCGACTCCCCCGCTAGGCGCAGGGCCTCGAACTGCGCTGGTGCCCAGTAGCGGCGCACCGGCAGGTGGGCGCGGGTCGGCTGCAGATATTGGCCCAGGGTGAGCATCTCGGCGCCGTGAGCGCGCAGCACCGCCATGACCGCCAGGACCTCCTCGACCTCCTCCCCTAGGCCGAGCATGAGCCCGGATTTGGTGGGCACCTCCGGATGGCGTGCCTTAAACTGCGCCAGCAGGTGCAGGGACCCCTGGAAGTCTGCCCCGGGTCGCGCCTGGGCATAGAGCCTGGGCACCGTCTCCAGGTTGTGATTGAAAACATCCGGCACCGCCGCGCCCGCAAACTGGTCCAGGGCGAGCGCCATCCGACCGCGGAAGTCCGGCACCAGGATCTCTAGCCGGGTCCGCGGACAGCGTGCCCGCACTGCCTCCAGACAGGCGGCGAAGTGCCCGGCGCCGCCGTCGCGCAGGTCATCGCGGTCCACCGAGGTGATGACCACATAGTTGAGCCCCATGGCGGCGATAGACTGGGCCAGGTGCTCTGGTTCCGCCGGGTCAACCAGCCCTGGTCGGCCGTGGGCCACGTCGCAGAAGGGGCAGCGGCGGGTACAGACATCCCCCAAAATCATGAAGGTCGCGGTACCCTCATTGAAGCACTCCCCGAGATTCGGGCAGTTTGCCTCTTCGCAGATGCTGATTAGTTGCGCCTCGCGCAGGAGCCGTTTGATCCGCGCGACCTCCGGCCCGACCGGCGCCTTGGTGCGAATCCACTCCGGCTTGCGCAACATCGCGGCCAGCGGCTCCACCTTGACCGGGATGCGCGCGACCTTGTCAGCGCCCCGCTGGTGGGTCTGCGGAGTAGCGCGTGAGGGGGCGGTGAGCGGGATCGGATCGGTCATGGGGCGAGGTCCGGCTGGTAGGGCGGCTTACGCGCCCCGATATGGGGCCGAGGCGTGCAGTCTAACACCGAGAGACGGTCCGACCCAGGGTTTCCCTGGGAGAGTTCGCGGGACCTCGACGCGCTGCTGCGAAGCGCAGATCCAGATACCATTCGACCACCGCTCTGAGTTCAGGAAATGGACAGAATTTACAGGATGTACGGTCGCTGCTCGGCACACTCTGATTTATCTTGTTCGCTGCTCGGCGCACTCTGATTTATCTTGTTAATCCTGCAAAATCCTGTTAATCCTGTCTAATTTCTTGGCTCTTGCCCGCTCGCCGGACTGGGATCAAAAATTCCCTTTCGCGGTACCAACCGCTGCCGAGCGCTGCGTGCCTCATCCATAAAAATTTCTATTGATATAGTTAAATGCTGATGGTTGACGATTTGTTTCCGGATAAACCCTACTTTAAGGCATGCGATGAGAACAAGGAATCCATCCTTGCCGTGATCGCGCCCTTGTTCAGCGCGGCCCGCCGGGTGCTGGAGATCGGCAGCGGGACCGGCCAGCGCGCGGCCTGGTTCGGTGCCCACCTGCCCCACCTCGTCTGGCAGACCAGCGATGTCGCGGCCAGCCTGCCCGGCATCCGTCAGTGGCTGGCGCAAGCCTGCCTGCCCAACCTACCGCCGCCGCTGAGCCTGGATGTGGCTGGTGACTGGCCCGCGGGGCCCGTCGATGGGGTCTTCAGCGCCAATACCGCCCATATTTTGGGAAAAGCCGACGTCGCCCTGCTGTTTCGTGGCGTGGGCCGGGTCCTGGCCCCCGGGGCGCCCTTCGCCCTCTACAGCCCATTCCGCTACGACCGGCGCCA
This sequence comes from Candidatus Thiodictyon intracellulare, assembly GCA_016292295.1. Taxonomy (GTDB): domain Bacteria; phylum Pseudomonadota; class Gammaproteobacteria; order Chromatiales; family Chromatiaceae; genus Thiodictyon; species Thiodictyon intracellulare. The sequence continues at coordinate 2,919 of JADNEJ010000156.1, read as the reverse complement.
TACTAGCGAGAGCAACGCCCGCTTCGACGCTTGGCTCAAGGCACGGCATCCGCGCATGGGGGTACGCGACCTGGGCGATCTGCGGCAACTGGCGGACGCCGCCGGCCTGGACCTAGTCGCCAACCATCCGATGCCGGTGAACAACCGGACGCTCGTGTGGCAGAAGCGCGCGGCGGACGCGACCCCGAACCGAGAACAGGAATTGCCGCGTTGGGGATGAGCCTAAATCCGGCAGTTACTCACGCCAAGGCGCCAAGCTCGCCAAGAAATACAATTGGGGTAGGCAAATGGGGTAGGCAAAGCCACCAAATCACCCGCCGGGTTAATGGCCTAAGGCAGATAAGATGCTGAAAAACATCGACGAGCTTGGCGCCTTGGCGTGAGAACTGCGCTTTCTATAGGGGGAACGCCTAGTCAGTATGGCGGTCTGAGGCGACAATCTCACAATCTCACCACCCACCCAGTCCGCCACGCTACCGAAGAGGTCTGAATGAAGGTCCCAGTCTGCGTCATCGTCGGTGCCGGACCCGGCAACGGCGCCGCCTTTGCCCGCCAGTTCAGTCGCGCCGGCTACCATGTCGCCCTGCTCGCGCGCGGGCGCGAGACCCTCGACGCCCTGGTGTCGGAGATCGCCGGCGTGCGCCCCTACACCTACGACGCTACGGACCCGGCGGACGCCGAGCGCGTCTTCGCCGCGATCCGCCAGGACCTGGGCGAGCCCCAAACCCTGATCTACAACGCCTCCACCCGGGAATTCGGCGACCTCGATGCCACGAGCCCAGACGCCTTCGAGCGCGCCTGGCGGGTCAATGCCTACGGCTGCCTGCTCGCCGCCCAACAGATGGTCCCGGCCATGCGCGCCGCGGGCCAGGGGAATATCATCGTCATCGGCGCCACCGCCTCGCTGAAGGGCACAGCGGGTTTCGTCGCCTTCGGCGCGGCCAAGGCCGCCCAGCGCAGCCTGACCCAATCGCTCGCCCGCCAGTTGGGTCCCGAGGGTATCCACGTCTCCTATGTGATCATCGATGCGGTGGTCGACCTGCCCGCCACCCGCGCCCAAATGCCGGCGGCCCCGGACAGCTTCTTCGCTAAATCCGACGACATCGCCGAATCGGTCTTCTTCCTCGCCCGCCAGCCCAGGTCCGCCTGGACCTTCGAACTGGACCTGCGGCCATTCGGGGAGCCTTGGTAGGCCGCGACGCCGGCGAAGCCCCAAAGGCACGTGCCAACTCGATCATGACTCGGACCACCGCGTTGCATGATGAAAATGCTCGCCCAGGGCCTTGCCCTGGGCTGGTATGTGTGATCCCGCTGGGGTCTATGTGCATGCCCGTCAGGATCATCGAGAATACTTGAGTTCCCTGAGCCCGCCGCGGCGCCAGAAGCGGCGCTGGTCCCACGCGGTCAGGGTAAAAGTCCAGCGTTGCCCGTCATCAAGCACCAGTGAACGCACGCGCCCGGCGGTCAATTCGGCGCAGAGCCGCGCCGTCAGGGCCTCTAGGTCCTGTAGCGCCGCACACCAGGCGTCAGCGTCCCCCGTGAGGGCCGGCCACCAGAGCGCGTCCCAGAAGATCAGCACTTCCCAGGGCGGCGGCCCCGCTTCAGGCGCCGCCCACGCGAGCGGCGTCCGGGACCTTTCCCCCAATCCCAAGGAGCTCCCGCCCGCCGCTCGCGCCAGACCCAGCGCCAAGGGGTGGTCGGCGATCGTCAGCACAGGCCCACCGGACACCCGGGGCAGGACCCCGCCGCCCCAGGTCCAGACCCCACTCACCGGCGGGCGCCCCAGGCGCTCGCGTTCTTGGTTGACCGGGTGCTGGTAGAAGAGCATCTGCGCCTCGTTCTGCCAACGGTTCCAGGCGCGGGCGTCCGGACCCGCGGGCAGAAGGCCATCCAGGGCGCGCCCGGCCACGGTGTGCAGGGGCCGAGTGCGCAGCCGCGGGGCCTGGTCCACCCGCAGGTACCAGGCCCCCGGCTGCGGCGCCGCCAGGCGCAGGCCATCAGCAACGAAATGGGCATTGAACGTCCCCACCAGGGCCGCAGCCTCCGCGGGCAGGACCGCGAGCGCCGGGCCGGCAAAGAGCCGCAGCCGGTTCCGGTCCGGGTGCAGTTGGACCGGATCGGCGTGGAACCAGCAGCCGTCTCCGGCGAGGACGGACGCCTGCGCGAGCAGGCACAGCGGCGCGCTGGGCAGGTCCGAGTCCGGTGACGCCGGCACGACAAAGGCGCCGGCCAGGGTTTCCAGGGGATTGCGGGGCGCCGTCTCTCGGCAGTCGGCACGAGACAACAGGCGGTCCAGGCTGGGGGTGGGCGCGTCCAGCCCCGCAACCAAGGCGGCGGTGCCGAACAGCCCAGGGCAGATGAGGCGCAGTCTGGTCTTGGTCGCGGGCACCGGCATGGCCGTCAGAGGGTGAAGTGTGCGAGTGTCTCACGTCCGCGGACCCAATTGAAGAAACGCCTAACCCGTGTTGAATCACGTCGTGAAACAGGCCCGATCGCGGTTTCCGCACGCTACAAAAAGCGTGTGCATCGCATCGTCATCGGTCTCGCAAGCGGTATCGAGCTTTCGTTCGTACCGCACGATGCCCAAGGACTCGAAGCGGCGCAACCGGCCGATCTGGACCTGACCTCATTGAGATCAGCCCTCCGGCCTGGGCCTACGCTTTCCGAAGCTGGATGCGGACCTCTACCTGCCCGCTCTGCTGGAAGGATTCCTCGGGAGTCACGAGTGGACCGCGGCACGGCTCGGCAAGAAGGGCGGCAGCGTCAAGAGCGCGGCCAAGACCAAGGCGGCACGCGCAAACCGGCGGCACGGTGGTCGACCCAGAACCCTCTTCACGATGAAGTAGGTTTCATAGATATGCGCGGTATTATGTAGCAACTGCACATAGTTATCGAATCAATTTGTTACGCAGAATCTGG